>JBOHEL010000435.1:0-4476 GCA_050700995.1 Sciscionella sp.
CCACCCGCCTCACCACCACCATCTATCCAACCCGGCGAACACCAGCTGCGCCCCGGCCGCACCCGCCACCGGGGCGCACCTCGCACGACACCCCGAGAAGACCACCCGATCAACTGTGTCACCGGCCCGACACACCGAGTGACAACCAGGAATGGAGACCCGTGAGCGATCCCGAATACCTCACCCTCGACCGGTTCACCACCCGGAACGAGATCGTCGGCCTCCCCACCGCCGCCTGACCAGGCCACCGCATAGCCACATCCTGGGCACATGACAACCCAGCACACCCGGGCGCCAACAACCTGACCGTGCCCGCCAAGCCAACTCCGCGTCTACCACATCGCTTTGTCGCGGCTGCGCTGGGATGCCCGCACCCGCGACTACCTCGCCCGCCGCACCACCGAAGGCAAAACCCGCCGCGAAACCATCCGCTGCTTAAGATTTTGATGCCCCTCGCGGGACGCTCGCGGCTGGGTGAGAGTAGGTGCCGCATCGGTTACAACGGCCACTTCAGCCTCACTGGAACCTACTCACGTCTCAGGCGCTACCTCGCCCGCGAGATCTATCAGATCAGATCATCACCTCCCCACCCGAAACCGCGCCATCAGCGGCTTGACATCGATAGAGGCATCAATGCCAGTCGAAGTACCCATGCCCGCTCAACCACAACGACCCCGCGACAACCCACGGCGCGACGCCTCCGCTGCCCGATCCCGCAACAATGCCGGGTCAAGCGATGCCCGCCTCATCGCGTGCGATTGTAAGATGATTCCCATGGTGCTGGGCAACGATTCCGAGCCGCTGGAATGTTTGGACAGCCTACGCGGACGGTGCCTGCGGGTATTCGTCGTGCTCTTGCCACAACACGGCAAATTGTGCAGGAAATTCTGTTATGTGACACTATCGTAGCATTGAGCGAGTGTCATCGACGCCGAACCGTTCAGGACGATACCAGGTAACATCGCGTGCGGTGACGTCTAGGTTGTCGACGACGTCGAGAACCAGGACGAACAACGCCATCCGGATCATGATCCCATTGTCCGTCTGCCGGAAGATGGCAAATGTCGGGTATCGGTTCAGATCCGTGGCGAGTTCACTTGGTCCGCTCCTGCTGTCCCGCGGTAACGGGTGCATGAGGACCGTCCCGGGTCGGCAGACCTTGTCGTACAGGGAAGCGTCAATCCGGAATCTATCCTGCTGTCCATCGACGACGAAGCCGTTGGGCAGCCGCTCCTGCTGGATTCGGGTCATGTAGATGACGTCCGCGTCCCGAATACCCTCGGCGATTTCGTCGGTTCGTTCCACCTGGTGACCGCGTTGCCGCAAGTGGCGCATCAAGTCATCAGGCAGTTGCAGATTCGGCGGTGCCACGCAGATGAATCTCAGGCTGTCTTCCAGCGCCAGGAGTTTCGTCAGGGAGTGCACGGTTCGCCCGTACCGCAAATCGCCCACAACTGCGATGTTCACCCCACCCAGGGTGCCGGGGCGCAGACCGCGTTCCCGACACAGGGTGTAGAAGTCCAGCAGCGCTTGTGTCGGATGCTCACCCGGTCCGTCGCCACCATTGATCACCGGGATGTTGGTTGCGGCGGCGAACTCGCCAACGGCACCCTCCTCTGGATGGCGCACCACCAGGATGTCTACGTATCCACTCACCACCCGGCTCGTATCGTAAATTGATTCGCCTTTCGCCATCGAGGAGAATGCAAATCCTGTGGTTTCCCTGACATGGCCGCCCAATCGGTTGAAAGCCGCACCAAAGCTGAGCCGGGAGCGAGTGCTGGGTTCGAAGAAGAGGTTCCCGAGGACCGCGCCTTCTAGGACGCGGGTGACTCGCTCCCGGCGAGCATATGGCGACATTCGATCCGCCACTTTGAAGAGGTGTTCCACCTTGGCGAGGTCGAACTGCTCCACAGTGAGGATGTGTACGCCTGCGAGACTCACCGGAACCCTGCTCCTTCCTGGCTATATCAATGCGAACCGCTTATGCAGAATTCTGCATAAGCCTCCGTCTACGCTCATAGGATCGCGTGTTTCGACAGACACAGCGTAGTTATAGTCGCACTTTCACGCTGAGTGACCGTCAGAGGGACGCCGAGTGCCTACAGCGATGTGGCCGCCGACCGTCCCAGAACAGGCACTACGTCAGCGCCCTCTAGAGACGCCGGGTGTCGTGTCCGCCTTGCGTTCTGCGGGAGGCCAAGGGCCGGCAGCAAGGCGCTGCGTGACCGTGCCCGCCAGGACGAAGGCGGCTGCTAGCGGGAACCAGGTGGCTGCGCCCAGATAGCGAAGAGCGACACGATTGCCGGGCCGACCGAGCGCTGCACACCGATGCCGATGCTGAAGATGGCGAGATGCGCACCACGATCCGTAGCCGGGGCGTACGTGTGGGACAGCTCCCATGCCCCGGCGACCTGCAGCGACTCTCCCACGGTCAGTAGCAGCACGCCGGCCACCAACGCGATCACACCGCCGGCCGGCGGCAGCATTCCGGCTGCGGCCAGGCAGGCACAGGTCACTGCGAGTAGGTAGCCCGCGGTTCGTTCGGCACGAGCCGCGCCGGCAACGGGCGCCGCCGTTCGGCTTAGCCGCCGTTGCAGGAGCACCACCAGGGCGGTGTTCAACACGAACAGCAGCGGCAACGTGGTGGCGGGTATGTCGGTGTACTTGATGACGTAAAGCGGCAGCGCCAGCTCGAGGATTGTGTCGTGCAGCAACATCACCACGTTCAGTGCGCTGAGGACGAAGTAGCGGGGCCTGATCCCGCGTAGCGGGTGACCGGTCCGGCGATCCTGCGGCGCCCGTACGTTGCTGATCCCAAACAGTAGCGAGCCTGCCAGCACGAACGATACGGCGTTACCGATCGGCAGCAGGTCGTACGCCGTGGTGGTACCGACCGCGAGCGCAGCGCTGGTCAACAACGCGCCGAGCGAGAAACCTGCGTTGCGCAGGGCTCGCACATACCCCATAGTTTCGGTTCGGCGCTCAGCGCCGGCGAGGCCACCCGATCCGCCACCGTCAGCAGGGTGATCACCAACGTGAACGCGACCACCCCGCCGATCAGGAGGTAGAGCGGGTAGATCGCTGCACGAGCCAGGTGGGCGATCCAGAGGAAACGTTGGTATCCGAATCGATCGGCGAGCACGCCCAGCGGTGCGGTGGTGACGAGCGCGATGACTCCTGCGACCGCGAACCCACCGCCGATGGCGACCGTACCCAGCTCAAGCCGCTGGCTAAAGTATATCGCGGAACCCGACATGAACAGGCCGGACCCGACCGCGTCGGCGAGCGCCGAGCAGGCGATCCGGGCGGATCCGGGTGGCGGTACTACCGCTTCACGGAGCGTCCCACTCAGCCTTGCCAGAAGGGGTTGCCTGGACATGACCGCGCCCGTCCTCCTCTACCACGACCGCGATGGTGTCCACGGCTCGCGCCGCGGCCTCCTGCGCGACCATGCCGTCGTGCGCGACCGCAGTGCAGTACGCCAACCGATCGAGCGAGCTTCGGACCGGAGCAGTTAACCGATCTCCCGGTTTCTTGAGTACGGTGCAGCCGGTTACCAACGGGAGTGCGCGGGCATCGACGATGTGCTGCACCGCAACCAGGCGGCCGGACTTGGGCGGAACCAGGTAGCGGATCGCGCCGGTCTGCGAGTTACGACCAGGCAGGGCGTGCGGGATCGGCAGCACCCGCTCGCCGAGCAGCTGGCGGACGGCCAACTCGATCATGTCGATGCCGGTCGCTGCGTGGAGTAGCTGCGGTATTTGGTCGCCGCCCGCGCGGGTATGGGTCTCGACCACCCGGGGACCGGCCGCAGTGAGGATCAGTTCGGTGTGCGTCGGGCCGGTAGTGATGCCCAGCGCATCGAGTACACGTGTTACGTGTGCGCCTACGAGTGCGTCGTCCGCCCTCGGCTCGCGGACCAAGTGGCCAAGTTCCACGAAGTTCTCGTCGGTGAGCTTGTGGGTAATGCCGAGGATCCGGTGGACGCGGTCCTCCGAGAACGCCTCCACGCTGATCTCTGTGCCGTCGAGGTATTGCTCCACCACCAGCCTCAGGCCTGGGTCATCAGCGGCAGCATCCACTCGAAAGAGAGCCTCGTCAAGTTCGGCCTCGCTCGACAGCTTCATCACGTTGAGGCTGCCGGTACCGCATTGTGGTTTGAGGATCAGTGGGAGCCCGTGGGTGCCTGCGAACTGTTTCAGTTCCTGGGTGGTGGTGACCGGGGCGGAAGGCGTCTCCTCGACGCCGCAAGCGCTTAACCGTTGGCGCATGAGCACCTTGTCGTATACCCTGGCGATGACATCTTCGGGGTGGAACGGAAGACTCAGCGTCGCGGCGATGGCCGCTGCGCGATCCTGGTCAAACTCGCCGAAGGCGGCGACGGCTTGGATTTGCTGAATATCGTTCACACATTTGGCGATCGTGATCCACTCCTCGGTGGTCGTGGAGTCGTCAAGCGCGAGGACTCTGGCG
>JBOHEL010000436.1:0-4456 GCA_050700995.1 Sciscionella sp.
GGGACCACCAGCTCAGGAGGTTCCACCATGCCCGTGCCACCCCGCGCACGCGCTCAGGCGATCGCCACCCGCAGGCCAGCCAAACACACCCTCGCGGTGCCGCTCGCGCTTCGACTGGCGGCCCGCATCCAGGAACGGCCGCTTGAAGACTTCTTCACCGACCCGACGCAGCTGGCGAACGGGTTACGGGAGTTCTTCGAAGCCGTCGGGCCGGACGGGATCGTGGTCACCGACCCGGAGGTATTGGCCGACGAGATCGTGTCCTGCTCCGTTGACGAGCTTCCCACGGCGACGCGGGTTTCCACCGCGGTGGAAGCGACCGGCAGGTTACGCAGTACTTTCGGCGATAGCGCCGTGCTCGTCGCGGTGCTTCCCGGTCCCGCGAGCGTGGCCGAGCTCCGTGGCGACAAGGCAAGTGCTGGCGACATCATGCAGACACTGGTGAAGGATTTTCTCGGCGCAGGCGTGGACATCATCGTTTTCACCGAGACCGAGAACGCCAGCCTGGCCGATTACGAACCAGTGCTACGCACCAGTGCCAACATGGCCCGCTTCCATCGAGCGCTGACGTGTCTGCGTGGTAGTGCGGTGTCGTTCCTGTACGCGCCGACCGTGGTGCCGCTGGACGAACCCAGGCAGGAAACCGGATTGGTCTTCACCGAAACCGACCTGCCCACCGACACCAGCGTGACCCTGGTTCAGGACTGGGTCGCCGCCGTGCGCGGCGGCTGAACTCCCTGCTCTCCCACGAGGCGAGCTATGTAACGGGACCCCGCATTCCGTGGAGGCGGTCTCATCACTGCCTGATCCTCCTGCCCTGATGTGGAGAATACCTATGGACGTGCTTGCCGAGGCGAATCTGTTCGCGCCACCACGCATCGACATGCGACGCCACTCGGACGGAAGCGTCGTGCTCACCTCGGCCGACGCTCTTGGCGACTACCCGCGCAGCGTGGCGGAGATGCTGCGGCGCTGGGCCAACGTGGATCCCAGCTTTCCGCTCATCGCGAGGCGCGGGGCGGACGGTAGCTGGATCAGGCAAAGCTACGGTGACGTCGTCGCCGCGGCGAACGCGATCGGGCAGGCGTTGCTGGAACGCGGGTTGGGACCGGACCGGCCCCTGCTGGTGCTGTCCGGGAACTCGATCGAGCATTTCCTGGTCAGCATGGGTGCGCTGACCGCAGGAGTGCCAGTGATTCCGACCAGCGTGGCCTATTCGCTGCTCAGCGGCGATCATGCCCGGATCAGGCAGATTGCCGAGATCGCGGGCCCCGGCCTGGTGTTCGCCGACGACGGCAGGCTATTCGGACCGGCGTTGCGCGCGTTACGCGACGTTCCGGCGGTCGTCCTCGACGGCGCGCCCTCGGACCTGGCTGCCACCCAACTGTCCGAACTGCTCGCCACGTCGCCCGGCCCGGAGGTGCAGCGCGCGTTCGCGGCGGTAACACCGGACTCGGTCGCCAAGATACTGTTCACCTCTGGTTCCACCGGCGCGCCGAAGGGTGTGCTGAACACGCATCGGATGCTGTGCTCGAACCAGCAGTCGATGCGGCAGGTGTGGCCGTTCCTCGCCGCCGAGCGGCCGGTGCTGGTGGACTGGTTGCCGTGGAGCCATACCTTCGGCGGTAACCACAACGTGAACATGGTGCTCGCCAACGGAGGCACCCTCTACATCGATGACGGGAGACCCAGCCCGTCCGGCATTGGCCAGACGATCACCAACCTGCGCGAGATCTGCCCGACCGTGTGCTTCAACGTGCCAGCGGGTTGGGCACAACTGGCGCCGGCGCTGGAGGACGATCGGGAATTCGCCGGGCGATTCTTCTCCCGGCTGCGATTGATGTTCAACGCAGCGGCGGCGCTGCCCGCCGCGCTGCGCCACCGCCTCGAACGGCTGGCGGCCGAGACCACCGGCTGGGACGTGCCGTTCACGATGTCTTGGGGGGCAACGGAAACGGCGCCCGCTGTCACGAACGCGCACTATCGCTTCGAGGATTCCCGCTGCATCGGCGTGCCGATTCCCGGCGCCGAGGTGAAGCTGGTGCCCGACGATTCCGATGAGGCGGCCTACGAGATCAGGGTGCGCGGGCCGATGATCACACCCGGCTATCTCGGCCGTCCCGACCTGACTGGGGAGTTCCTCGACGAAGACGGCTTCTACCGGCCGGGTGACGCCGTGGAGTTCGCCGATCCGGCCGATGCGAACGCGGGGTTGGTGTTCCGCGGCCGCATCGCCGAGGACTTCAAGCTTGCCACCGGGAGCTTCGTCCGGGTGGGCGCGGTGCGCACCAGCTTGCTCTCGGCCCTGCCGGTGCTCTCCGACGCGGTGATCGTAGGGGAGAACCGGGAGCGGGTCTGCGCACTGGCGTGGTTGAACGACGCCGAAGTCAGGGCATTGTTCGGGGTACTCCCTGCGCAGGCGGGGGAGGCAATCGAGCACTCGGAACTCGCCACGCAACTCGGGCAAGCGCTGGCCGAGCACAACCGCGATGTCGGGTCGGCGTCCCGAGTGGAGCGGCTGCTGCTACTGGTCGCCCCGCCCGATCTCGACGGCGGCGAGATCACCGACAAGGGATACATCAACCAGCGCAAGGTGCTGGCGAACCGCGCCGCGCAGGTCGAACAGCTCTACGCGGACACGCCGCCCGGGTGCGTCGTGCTGCCTGCCCGCGACGAGTAAAGGAGTGTTCATGCGATACGACGATGTGGCTGTCCCCGCCGGTGCGGTGTGGTCGTCCCCGTTCGCGAAATGGCAGGGCTCGCTCGGTGAAGTCAGCAGCTTGGATCTGGCGGCCGGGGTGACCACCCGAGCCATGGCCGACCGCGAGCTCGATCCCGCTGTCCTGGACGGATTCGTGCTGGGCTGGACCGTCCCGCAGCCTGACATTTTCTACGGCGCGCCGACCCTGGCGGCACGCGTCGGGGCGGAGGGCGTGTCCGGGCCGATGATCAGCCAGGCCTGCGCGACCTCGGTGGCCTGCCTGCACGCGGCTGCCGGCGCGGTGGCAGCGGGGGCAGGTCCGCAACTCGTTGTGGCCACCGACCGGACCAGCAACGGTCCGCAGCTTCTCTACCCGCGGCCGGCTGCCCAGGGCGGCGCTCCCCAGTCCACGAACTGGGTGCTGGACAGCTTCGCGCGTGACCCGTGGGCGGGAGCAGGCATGCTGGCCGCAGGTGAGCTGGTCGCCTCGGAACTGGGCGTCACCCGCCAGGAACTCGACGAACTCGCAGTGCTGAGGTGGGAGCAGTATGCGACGGCGCTTGCGGACGATCGCGCGTTCCAGCGGCGCTACATGGTTCCCGTAGAACTACCGCGCAAGCGCAAGGATCCGCTCGTCCTGGACGCCGATGAGGGGGTGCGGCCGATCGTGGCCGACGAAATCGCGGCCTTGCGCCCGGCGAGGCCGGACGGGCTGCACACGTTCGCCAGCCAGACCCACCCCGCGGACGGGTGCGCGGGCGCGGTGGTGACCACCGTGGAGCGGGCCCGCAAACTCGCCAGAGGGCAGGGAGTCGTGCGGGTGCTCGCCAGCGGGTTCGCGCGCGTTGGCAAGAGCCGGATGCCGCAGGCGCCGGTACCCGCCGCACAGGCAGCCCTGGAATCGGCGGGTTTGACCATCGCGCAGGTGGACGCCGTCACGACGCACAATCCGTTCGCAATCAACGACGTGTACTTCGCCAGGCAGACCGGCTACCCGCTGGACAAGATGAACCTCAGAGGTTGCAGCCTGATCTTCGGCCACCCGCAGGGTCCGACCGGCCTGCGCTCGATCGCTGAACTGATCGAGCAACTGCGGCTGAGAGGCGGCGGGAGCGGCCTATTCACCGGATGCGCGGCAGGCGATACGGGTGCGGCGGTCGTGCTCCGGGTCGAGGACTGACACGGGAGGATCCAACGCTTTCGACACGTTGTCTTCCAGAACCGGGCCCGGTGGTACACGTTGACTGTCAACCGTCCGATCATGGGATCATCTGCTGTGCCAGTTGGCGGACCATCCAGACCTGCTATGGCTAGTACGTTGGTGATCTTGTCCGGTTTGTCGTTCGGCTATCGGACACTGGTGCCTCCGATGGTGCCTTGAGCTCGTTTGACGATGGTCATGAAACGCCGTCGTGACGAGCTGGACATGGATGCTGCGTGCATGAGCAGGGCCGAGCTCACCGGGCTGCTCAGGTGGTAGGTCACCAGGCCGATCATGAGCCAGCCGCATATCTGGCTGCAACCCGCCGTCAGGGCCAGCCAGCCAAGGGCCGCCCAGCCAGGCGTCACTGTGTCGCTTTGCCACGGTGCTCCGGCGGCGATCCCGACGGCTGCCGCCGAGACGAGCACGACCCAGTACGACTGAAGGGCGTGCCCGCTGTGTCCACCACCGCGTAGAAGGAACAAGAACACCGACTAGCACCATGCGGCACCGCATGGATGGTTCCCCAGACCGGAGCGCTGCCGGTAGGGATC
>JBOHEL010000437.1:0-4455 GCA_050700995.1 Sciscionella sp.
GTCGGGGGCTCCTGGTGGAGCCCCCGACCAGGCCGTTTGCCTGTCGGGGTGACAGGAGTTGAACCTGCGACCTCTTCGACCCGAACGAAGCGCGCTCCCAAGCTGCGCCACACCCCGAGGCGTTGTAGCCGAACCCGAGTCTAGCTCACCGTGGGGACGGCGTGGTATCCGGTCGGGGCGTCAGCGTGAGCAGGCTTGCCTCGGGTGGGCAGGCGAACCGAGCCGGCGCATACGGCGAGGTGCCGAGCCCAGCGGAGACGTTGAGCCACATGTGCTGGCCCCACCGGGATACGCCGCGCGCACGGGTGCGGTCGAGTTCGCAGTTGGTGACGATGGCGCCGTAGCCGGGCAGTCGCAACTGGCCGCCGTGCGTGTGCCCGGCAAGCACCAGGTCGTAGCGATCCTCGGCGAACGCGTCGAGCACCCTCGGTTCCGGTGAATGGCTGATCCCGAGCGACAGATCCGTGCGTGGATCGGTGGCGCCGGCGATCTTGGAGTACCGGTCGCGATGCAGGTGCGGATCATCGACGCCCGCGGCGAGGATGCGCCTGCCGTCGAGGGTCAGTTCGTGGCGAACATGGGTCAGGTCAGACCAGCCGTGCTCCACGAACGCCGCACGCAGATCCTGCCACGGCAGTGGCGTGCCGTGAACGCGCCGATAGTTCTTGACCAGGTAGCGCGCTGGGTTCTTGGGACGGGGTGCGTAGTAGTCGTTGCTGCCGAAGATGAATACACCCGGTCGCCGTAACAGCGGCCCGAGGGCCCGCAACACCGCGGGTACAGCTTGCGGGTGCGCGAGGTTGTCTCCGGTGTTCACCACCAGGTCCGGTTCCAGATCGGCCAGCGCGGCCACCCACAACTGCTTGGATTTCTGGCCGGGCAGCATGTGCAGGTCGGAGATGTGCAGCACCCGCAGCGGCTGGGCTCCCCACCGGAGCACCGGCACGGTTGCTTCGCGCAGTGTCCAATGGGTGCGCTCGATACCGACGGCGTAGGTCATGGTGGCGGCGCCGAGTGTCAAGGCACCCGCGGCGATCCTGGCTGGGGTGTTCACAGCACCCGACAGTACGGTACGTGGCATGGCGGAACTCAAGGCGAAGTTGCGGGCCGACTTGACCACGGCGATGAAGGCAAGGGACACCCAGCGGGTGGCGACCTTGCGGATGGCACTGTCCGCGGTGACCAACGAGGAGGTCGCGGGCAAGGCGGCGCGTGAGCTGACCGATGCCGACGTTCAGAAGGTGTTGGCGCGGGAAGTGAAGAAGCGCAAGGAGGCCACGGAGGCGTTCGCCGGTGCCGGGCGCGCCGAGCAGGCGGCGGCCGAGGAAGCCGAGGGTGCGCTACTCGCTGAGTACCTGCCGGCGCAGCTAGCGGATAGTGAGCTTGAGGTGCTGGTCACCGAGGCCGTCGAGCAGGTCACGGCAGAATTGGGTGCCGTGCCTGGCCCCAAGCAGATGGGCCAGGTTATGAAGCTCGCCAACGCCAACGTCGCAGGCCGCGCCGAGGGTGGCCGCGTCGCGGCGGTGGTCAAGGCGAAGCTGGTCGGGTAAAGCCCGGAATCGTTACCCCTTACCTGTGCTCACGTACAGGGTGATGGTGGAGCCGCCGCCGATGTTGCCTTGTGGGGTTTCGGCAACCACAATGCCCTTGGGCGAATTGTTCGGGTAGTCCTTCAGAGCGACGTTGTAACCTGCTTTCTTCAACGACGACTGAGCGGCGTTGGACTGGTCGCCAACAACGAACGGGACGACAGGTCCGTGCGGGTTGGCCTGCAGGAACGCCGGATCGGCTGGCGGGATCGGCGGAGTGGACTGACCCGCGAGGATCTGATCGAACGCCTGAAAATATGGCGGCGAAGCGGTGTTACCACCAAAGGCATGGCCGCAACTGTCGCTGATGTGGGTCACCGGGTGACCTGGGCAGATGGACGTTGGATTCTTACCGTCTGCGAAGACCATCGAGCTCACCGCATAGTCGCCGACCCCGCCAACGAACGCCACCGATTCGTTCTGCTGTGTGGTACCCGTCTTGCCGATGTCCGGTCTGGTCCAATGTGCCGCACGGGCCGCCGCCGCCGACGTACCACTGACGGTGTCCTGGCTCATGCCCTGCATCAATGCCCCGGCCACCGAGGGAGAGATCGCCTGTTGACAAGGTAGTGCATGTACTGGCAGAGGCTTGCCGTTGCGGTCGGTGACAGATTCGATCGGGTTCGGTGGGCACCAAACGCCGCCACTCTTGATTGTGGCAGCCACATTTGTCATCTCAAGTGGGCTTACTGGGCTGAAGCCCAGTGTGAACGACAGGCGATTTAGATACGATTTGCTCTGTGGCTCGTTGTATCTGGTGTCCTTACTGTCCTGATAGTTTTTCGGGTCGCTGCCGTGCTGATTGGTCCGCATCGTCTTACGCAGCCCCAGTCGGTATGCCATGTCAAGTACGCTGGGCATACCAACCTGCTGCTCTAGGTTGAGGAACGCGATGTTCGGCGACGTTCGCAGGGCATCCCGGAGGGTGATTGGGTCCGGGTAGTTGCCATTGATGTTGTGCAACGGGGTGCAATGGTCGAATCGGTTGTGAATGGGTGGCATGAAGCACTGCGCCGCGGGGTCCGGCAGCGGCGTGTCAAGTCCCGCCTTGCCCTGCTCTAACGCGGCCGCACTGGTGAAGATCTTGAAGGTGGAACCGCCGCCGAACTGGTTGCTCACGTTGGAGACGATGTTGGTAGAGGTCTCGGTGGGAGGGTTGTTCCCGAGGTTGCGGTTTGCGACCATCGCGAGCACGTTGTGGTGGTTTTTGCCGGGTTGGATCACGGCGAACGCGTTCGCTACGCCGTCGGCGTTTGGCGCGACGTTCTGATCTACCGCTGCTTTCGCGGCTTTGGAGACGTTCGGGTCAAGGGTTGTCTTGATGGTGTAGCCACCGGTGTCGATCTGTTCCTCGGTGAATCCGCTCTCCTCAAGGTATTGCTTCGCGTAGTCGCAGAAGAATCCGGCGTAATCCGGGGCCCCGATGCAGCTCGACGACGGTTGGTTCAGGTCCGGCAGGATCCCCAGCGGTGCCTTCTTCGCAGCTGCCGCGCCGGCGGGGTCGAGTGACTTGTTCTCCACCATCCTGTCGATGACGAGGTTGCGGCGGTCCAGCGCCTTCTTCGGGTGCACCCACGGGTTCAGCACGATGGGGTTGTTCACCAGCCCGGCGAGCAGCGCTGCCTGCGGGACGGTCAGCTTGTCTGGCGTGGTGCCGAAGTATCCCTGCGCGGCCGCGCCGATCCCGTAGACCCGCGCGCCGAAGGCCACCACATTCAGGTAACCGGTGAGGATCTGATCTTTGCTCATGTTCTGCTCAAGCTGCTGTGCGATGCGCGCCTCGCGAAGCTTCCTGGCGATCGTCTGGGCCTGATCCTTCTTCTGTTCCAGCGGATTGTTGCGGTCAACCACGTTGACGAGGTAGTTCTTCACGTATTGCTGAGTGATCGTCGAGGCACCCTGGGTGGAGCCACCGCCCGCGTCGTGGATGGCCGCTCGCAGCGTGCCCTTCCAGTCGACGCCCCCGTGGTCGTAGAAGCGCTTGTCCTCAACCGCGACGATGGCGGCCTTCATGGTGTTGGAGATCTGGTTGCTCGCGACCGGCAGCCGGTACTGGTCGTACAAAGTGGCGATCAGGTTGCCGTCCTTGTCGAGCACGCGGGTGACGAGCGGCGGCGGGATCGTGGCCAAATCGGAGGACAGGTTGTTGATCGTCGCGCTGGCTTGCTTGGACAGTGCCCCGAGGCCCACCGCCGCCGGGAAAAGCAGCCCAGCTACCAGCACCCCGGCCAGTAGACAGAGCCCGATCATCTTCAGCAAGCTGTCCTTTGCGCGCACGTGGACAAGGGTACGCGTCACTCAAATGGAGTAGCCGCAGTCGGCGTTTGGTGTCCTCCGATTCAGTGATTTTCCCGTTGTGACGCAACCCCGGTGTTGGCGAGGGAACCGCGAAGCCCTACAGTGCGTCAACGTCTCACGAAAGGACCGATCGGGCGGGCAACGCGAAGTTGCTCGCTCGCGGTATTCGGTGCCGGGGGGTATCGGATGTGAGAACGGGCAAGGAGCTGGGGGCAATGGGTTTCGACCAGTCTGATTGGCGGATCAGCGCGGCGTGCCAGGACACCGATCCTGACGGCCTGTTCGTGCGCGGGGCGGAGCAGCGACGAGCCAAGCTCGTCTGCATCGCTTGCCCCGTACGCACTGAATGTCTCGCCGAGGCGCTGGACAGCCGGATCGAGTTCGGCGTCTGGGGTGGTATGACCGAGCGCGAGCGACGCGCGCTCTTGCGCCACAGACCCGATGTTGTGTCATGGCGCGAGCTGCTGGAGACCGCTCGCGCCGAACACGACACCGTCGAAGAGGCGGTGTCCTAGCGCCGCGCGGTACTGGCGAGGCGATCCCCGATCTCGCGTAGCCCTGCCAGATC
>JBOHEL010000438.1:0-4450 GCA_050700995.1 Sciscionella sp.
GACGATGCGCCGGCCGACGAGCCGTGTCAGACAGTGTGAGACTCCGGAGTTGGCTGGCCCTGTGGCGCCTTCCGTTGCCGTGTCGCAGGCCGCGACTGTGTGAATGGCACGAGTTTCGGGCGTTTCGGCAACAGTCCGTCGCCCATCGACTCCCCGCGCATCCGGCGCTTGATCCATGGCAGCAGGAAGTCGCGTGCCCAGCTCAGGTCGGAACGTCGCGCCGCGACCCATGCGGGTGCGGGCGCTGGCTCCCAGGTCGCCTCGGCCCGCACCCGAGGATCGATCGCCACGCCGAGCACCTGGGCGGCCTTGACCGCGACCAGCTGATGGCCACTGGAGGACAGATGTAGCCGGTCAACCGCCCAGTTCCGGCGGTCGCGCAGCGAGCGCATGCCCCACAGGTCAACCACGTAGCAGCCATGCCGGTCGGCGATCGCCCTCAGATTGGAGTTGTAGATCGCCACCTTGCTCCGCACGATGCTCATCACCGGCATCATCTTGGTGTCCTGGCCGGTGAAGATCAGCAGATCGCAGCCTGCCTCCCTGATCTTGCGCGCCATGTCCTCGAAGCGCTCGGCGAGCGCATCGACATCGGCGCCGGGCAGGATCAGATCATTGCCGCCGGCACAGAGGGAAACCAGGTCAGGACGGGTTGCCAGCACCTCAGGCAACTGCTCGCGCTCGACGTCGTCCATCTCGTTTCCGCGGATCGCGAGGTTCGCATACCGCAACTCGGGGCGTTCCGCTGCCATCATCGCGGCAAGTCGGTCCGCCCAGCCGATATAGTTGCCGTCGCCGTCGCCGTCCTCCAACCCCTCGGTGAAGCTGTCCCCGATCGCCATGAAGCTCGCCCACCGGTGCATCCCGCATCCCCTCTCGCAGTAGTTGAACCCCACAACTATGTCCAGGATGCCCCGTAGCGTCTGATCTCCGCCACCGGAATACCCGATCAACATCCCTCTCAGGTATAGACGCCTCACGGCCCGTTGTTAATCCCGGTTGGCGCCCCACGAGCACATTCCGACAGGCCAGTCACCTACGGTATTACAGGGTCTTGGTGACTTTGTGCAGGCCACGCGGGCGGTCTGGGTCGCCGCCGCGGGCGAGGGCCAGGCCTAGTGCGAGCCGCTGCACCGGGAGTACCTCCAGTATCGGGGCCACCTCCTCGGAGGTCTCGCTGACGCCGATCCGCAACCCGGCTGGGACACCACCCGCCGCCGAGCCGATGGCCAGCACGTCCGCGCCGCTGCCCGTGACGACGCCAAGCACCTCCCGCATGGCCTTACCGCCAAGGCCCGCGCTGGTCAGCGCCAGCACTGCGGTCTCGGCGTCGACCGCTGCCACCGGCCCGTGCAGCAGGTCGGCGCCGGAGTAGGACCGCGCTGCCAGGTAGGAGGTCTCCGCCAGTTTCAGCGCAGCCTCCCCCGCGGTCGCCGACGAGTAGCCGCGCCCGGTGGTGATCACTCGCTCGACGAACCGGTAACGGGTCACCGCCTCGTCGACCGCGTCCACCGAGGAGTCCAATGTGGATCGCGCCAGCTCCGCCAGCCCGGCGGCAGCCACGCCGTCGCCGCCGCGCACCGCGTCGATCATCAGGTAGAGCGCAAGCAGGGTGGCGCTGTAGGTCTTGGTGGCAGCGACCGCCCGCTCGGCACCCGCTCCGATGTCGAGCGAGAGTTGGGCGGCATCGTGCAGCGGTGAGTCAGGGGTGTTGGTGAGCGCCACGGTGAGCGCACCCTGCTCGCGTGCGGCTGTCGTGACCTCAAGCAGATCGGGGGAGCCGCCGCTCTGGCTGACCGAGATCAGCAGCACCTCGCGGAGGTCGGGTCGCGCGCCGTACAGCGTTGTGGTGGACGGCGAGACCAACCCAGCTGGTAATCCAAGCAGCACTTCCACCAGGTATTTCGCGTACAGCGCCGCGTGATCGGATGAGCCGCGGGCTGCCAGCAGCACGAACCGGGGCCGGTGCGCGCTGATCGCGGTGGCGATCTTGACGATCTCGGACCTGCGCGCCACAACCTCGCCGTAGATCCGCGGTTGTTCGGCGATTTCGGCGGCCATCAGCGCGCCTGGTTCCTCTCTCATGCGCTTCCTTTCTGGTCTAGACCAATGCTAGACGGTCGCGGCGCATGCGGTCATGGTAGGGCTCCCTGGCGGTAACTGGACGGTCTCGCCGTCGCGCGGGGGAGAATGAACAGGCATGATTTGCGGTATCGCCAGGTCGGTGTGCCGAACATGACATTGTCGACCACGACACCACGGAGGAGCCGATGCCGGATACCCAGGTGGCAGGGGACGGCTACGCGCTGTCTCCGACAGGTTCGGGTGCGCAGCGGGAACCGAAATACTGGGTGCTGAAACAACACCTGCTGGCAATGCTCGCCTCGATGCCGTCAGGAGCCCCGATCCGCACGGAGCGCTCACTCGCCGCCGACTTCGACGTCTCTCGCACCACGGTCCGCCAGGCACTCACGGAGCTGACCGTGGAGGGCAGGCTGGTCAGAGTGCAGGGCAAGGGCACCTTCGTCGCGGAACCCAAGGTGGCGCAGCGATTGCAACTGTCCTCCTACACGGAGGACATGCGAGCCCAGGGCAGGCAACCCTCCTCCCGGCTGCTCGCTATCGGTGAAGACCGTTGCGATGAGGAGATGGCCCGGCTGCTCGGTACCCGCGCCGGCTCGAAAGTCTTGCGGTTGCACCGGTTGCGGTTGGCGGACGGCGAGCCGATGGCGATCGAGACGACGCACCTGCCGCTGGGTCGATTCCGGGGATTGCGCCGTCACGTGAGCGCGGGCGGCTCGCTCTACGAGGTGCTTGCCGAGCGTTACGGGGTGCGGATGGCGTATGCGGAGGAGACCATCGAGACGGCGCTGGCCACCCCGGCCGAGGCTGATATCCTCGGTGCCGATGTCGGGCTGCCGATGTTGCTGCTCTCCCGGCACTCGTTCAACAGCGACGGCAGCCCGGTGGAGTGGGTGCGCTCGATCTACCGCGGCGACCGCTACAAGTTCGTTGCCACCCTCAACCGCCCCTGAGCTCTGCGGGAGTCAGCCGAGGATCTCGGCCAGCAGTGCCGGGTCGATGTTGCCGCCCGACACCACCGCCACAGTCCGGCCATGAGGCAGTTCGGCGGTGCGGTGGAGGTAGGCCGCGGTGGCAACCGCTCCGCTTGGCTCTGCGACGATATGAGACCGCAATGCCAGGCACCGCACCGCTTCGCGGATCTCCGACTCGCTGACCGTCACCACGGCGTCAAGCACCGCGCTCAGGTGCGCGAAGGTCAGTTCGGAGGGCTGCGCCCGCAGGCCGTCCGCGATGGTGCGGCGGCGTTGCTCCGCGGGCCAGTCCACGCGGTGGCCCGCCAGCAAGCCGTCGCGGGTGTCCGCGGCCAGTTCCGGCTCGACCCCGATCACCTTCGCCCGCGGCCGCAACGCCTTCACCGCCACCCCGATACCGGAGGCGAGGCCGCCGCCGGATACCGGCACCAGCACCACGTCGAGGTCGGGCAGATCCGCCAGCAGCTCCACCCCGATGGTGCCCTGCCCTGCTATCACCTCGGGGGCGTCGAACGGCGGGATCAGGCTGGCACCGCGCTCGGCCGCCACCCTGTGGGCCACCGGCTCCCGCTCGGCGAGTGGCACGGTGATCACCTCCGCGCCGTAGCTCCTGGTCGCCTCGATCTTGGTGGCTGGCGCGGAATCGTCCACCACGACCACCGCGGGAACCCCCGCGTGCCGCGCCGCGTACGCGACAGCCTGCGCGTGGTTACCGCTGGAGTACGCCACAACGCCACGGGCATGCGCGCTCGCAGGCAGTGACGCGATGGCGTTCCAGGCGCCGCGCAGCTTGAAAGCGCCTACTGGCTGCAGGTTCTCCGGCTTCAGCCACAGCGGGCGCTCGTCGTCCGCCCACGGGCAGGCCAGCAGCGGCGTGACCGCCACGGCGCCACGGATGCGCTCTGCGGCGCGGGAGATGTCATCGATGGTCACCATGCGCACGTCGGCAATGTACCGCTGGTTGGTTCGCGCGATCGGGATGGTCGTTACCGGGCGTGGGCGTCCTCACCTTTGGCCAACCCAGGGAGCCTTCCGACGGTCTTCTTCGTTGAGAGCGCGGACAGCGCGGACGGGCTTGGAACGGGATCGGGTCAGATGGGGCAGAAGAGCGAGCAGGGTCCTCGGGTCAAGCTTGCCCAGGTGGGGGCGGGTGCGCTCGCCGCGTTGCTGGCGGCTCTGCTCGGCTCCAAGCTCGGCGTCGCGGGCACCGTGGTAGGCGCGGCGTTGGCGAGCGCGGTGACCACGGTCGGTAGTGCGCTGATCCACCATTCGCTTGAGCGCACCAGGAAATCGGTGCGTGACCGCGTGGTTTCGCGCAGGTCGCGGCCGACCAGGGTGCTGCCTGCGACCGCACGTCGGCCGATGGCGGCGAGCCATCCCCGGCAAACTGAGAC
>JBOHEL010000439.1:0-4436 GCA_050700995.1 Sciscionella sp.
ATGCCAGGGCGGATCGCGCGCAACTGGTGTGGACACTGGGAATTACCGAGCACCATGTCGGTACCGAGAACGTCATGGCGTTGATCAACCTATCGTTGTTGACGGGTCACGTCGGGCGTTACGGCTCAGGACTGAGCCCGATGCGTGGGCAGAACAATGTCCAGGGCGGCGGTGATATGGGCGCCATTCCCAACAAGTTCCCTGGTTTCCAGGACATCCGTAGCCCGGAGGTCCGCGCGAAGTTCGAGCAGGCTTGGGGTGTCCCGATCCAGCCCGAATACGGCCTCACCCTCACCGAGATGTGCGCGGCCATGGACTCCGGTGACCTACGGACCGTATACGCGATCGGCGAGAACCCGGTGCAGTCGGAACCGGACACCGCGAGGATAACCAAGCGACTGTCCAACCTTGAGCACTTCGTCGTGCAGGACATCTTCCTGACCAAAACGGCACAACTAGCGGACGTGGTGCTACCCGCCGCGTCGTCCTGGTGCGAGACCGAGGGTACCTTCGTCAACAGCGAGCGTCGTGTGCAGCGTGTCCGGAAGGCACTGGAACCGCCGCAGGGCGCTCGCGACGATATCGACATCATGTGCGATATCGCCGCCCGCCTCGGCCATGAACTGCATTTCGCCGGGTCCGAGGAGATTTGGGACGAGATGCGCTCGCTGGCGCCGATGTTCGCGGGAATGAGTTATGCACGGCTTGAGGAGCTCGGCGGTATCCAGTGGCCGTGCTACTCCGAGGACGTGCTCGAACCGTCGTACCTGCATTCCCGGCTGTGGGAGGACGATCCGGAACGGCGCGGCGCACCCGCGGCGTTCCAGGTCACCCCCCACAAGCCGCCTGCGGACACGCTCTCCGTGGAGTATCCGATCCGGCTCACCACGGGGCGCAGGCTCGACTCGTACAACACCGGTGTGCAGTCGGGCGGTTTCGCTTCGCCTTTGCGCCACAGTGAATGCATCGACATCTCGCCGGAGGATGCCGCGATTCTGGGTGTCGGGGAGGAGGAACCGGTGAGGGTGACCTCCCGGCGGGCGTCGCTGGTGGCGCCCGCGAAGATCGACAAGGGGCTACGGCAGGGGCTGGCATTCATGTCGTATCACGACCCCGATCTGGTCGACACCAACTCGCTGACGATCGAGGCCACTTGCCCGATCGCGGGGACCGCGGAGTACAAGGCTTCCGCGATCCGTGTGGAGAAGATGCGTGATGAGGAGCGGGCCACTTACCAGGATGCCTTCGACGCTGGCACCGTCATGCACGCATCCGCCTGAAGTCGAACACTGATCGAGGGAGTGAGTTCGTGGATCTTCATTTTCTGGATGCCACACCGTCCGAGGAGGAGCAGGCCGCTGTCGACGGCATTCTCGGCGCGTCCGGCAGCGGTTGGCAGGGTGGTGAACGTGGTGCCTCCGACTGGGCGCTCGCCGACGGCGGGCATGAGTGGCGGGCCCGGCGCGATGAGTTGCTTCCGGCGCTGCACGCGGTGAACGACCGCATCGGCTGGATCAGCCAGGGCGCGCTGAACTACATCTGCCAGCGGCTGACCATCCCGCCTGCGGACGCCTACGGTGTGGCGTCTTTCTACGGACTGTTCTCGATGCGGCCGCGGCATAAGCGTGTGATGCACGTGTGTACCGACATCGTCTGCAAGGCGGCAGGTTCCGATGCCGTCTGCCGCGCGTTGACCGACTCTGTCGGTGCCGAGGGAACGCGTGGCGAGACGGTCGAATGGCATGGCAGCCCGTGTCTCGGCCTGTGCGAGCGTGCGCCCGCGGCGCTGGTGATCGAGGCGGGCGAGTCACCGTCGAGTCAGGTCGTGGCACCGGTGAGCGATCGCGATGTGGTCGGGACGGCCCTATCTTCCACCGAGGTACCGATGGCGGAGCCGCCCGTTGAGCTGGCCGTGCCGCAGGCAGGCGATCCAAGTCTGAAGCTGCTGCGGCGGATCGGCGCGGGGAACCCGGAGAGCTTGGCCGACTACCGCTCCCGTGGTGGCTACCAGGCCCTACGCCGGGCGGTGCGGCTCGGCGCGTCTGGTGTACTGCGGGAGCTGGCCGACGCGAAGCTGGTCGGTCGCGGCGGTGCGGCGTTCCCTACCGGCAGGAAGTGGGAAGCTGTCGCGCACCAGCCCGTGCGGCCGCATTACCTGGTCTGCAATGCGGATGAGAGCGAGCCTGGCACGTTCAAGGATCGCGTGCTGATGGAAGGTGATCCGTTCGCGCTCATCGAATCGATGACGATCGCCGCTTACACCACGGGCTGCCGCAAGGGTTTCCTTTATCTGCGTGGGGAGTATCCACGCGCGCTCGCCCGGCTGACCACGGCGCTGGCGCAGGCCAGGGAGGCCGGTTTACTCGGGAGCGACATCATGGGTTTCGGTTTTGACTTCGACGTCGAGATCCGTCGCGGTGCAGGCGCCTACATCTGTGGTGAGGAAACCGCGATCTTTGCCTCAATCGAGGGCTTCCGAGGTGAACCGCGCACGAAACCGCCGTTCCCCGTCGAGCAAGGGTTGTTCGGTAAGCCGACCGTGGTGAACAATGTCGAGACTCTGGTCAGCATCCTGCCGATACTGAATGAGGGCGGGCGTGCCTTTGCTGCGACCGGCACTAGCAATTCGACCGGAACGAAGCTGTTCTGCGTTTCCGGCGCGGTCCGGCGCCCCGGTATTTACGAATTGCCGTTCGGTGCCACATTGCGGGAGCTGATGACGCTGGCGGGCACACCGGATGGTGGGCGCCGGCTGCGGGCGGTGTTGCTTGGCGGCGCGGCCGGGAGTTTCTTGCGACCCGATGAGCTGGATGTTCCGCTGACCTTCGAGGCCACCCGCGCCGCGGGTTCGACGATCGGTTCCGGTGTCGTCGTGGCGATTGACGACGAGACCGATCTTGGTGGCATGTTGCTGCGCATCGCGGGTTTCTTCCGCGACGAGTCCTGTGGCCAGTGCGTGCCGTGCCGCGTCGGCACCGTGCGCCAGGAGGAGGCGCTCGCCAGGATCACCGCCGGTAGGCCCAAGGGGTCGTTGGCGCAGGATCTGCAGCTGCTGCGTGAAGTGGGCCAGGCGATGCGTGACGCGTCCATCTGTGGCCTCGGCCAGACCGCGTGGAATGCCGTGGAGTCCGCCATCGACCGCCTGAATGTTTTCGAGGAAGCGAGGCCGTCATGACCGCGATCGACCTGGGTCTGCCGACGCGACTGATCGAGCTGACACTGGATGGCGAGGCCGTCAGCGTTCCGGAGGGTTCAACCATCCTGGATGCCTGTACCGCGTCGGGGAAATCGATCCCGACGTTGTGCTACGGCGACACGCTGCAGCCGAAGAACGCCTGTCGCGTGTGCATGGTGGAGGTCGAAGGTTCGCGCACGCTGGTGCCGTCCTGCTCGCGTAGCGCTGAACCCGGCATGGTGGTGCGCACCGGTGGCGACCGCGTGAACCACAGCCGCAAGATGGTGCTGGAGCTCCTCGGCTCGTCGGTCGATCTGTCCACCACGCTCGATGTGGCAGGGTGGATGGCTGACTACGATGCTCGCCCGGAACGGTTCGGTGAGCCCGCGCCACCGGCGCAGTCGGGTGCGCCACAGGTGCCGCAGGCGGGTCATCACGACGTGCCTGACGGATTGTCCGCCGCCACCGTGCGCCGGCCGCCCACGGTCGACAACGATCTGTACGTGCGGGACTACGGTAAGTGCATACTCTGCTACAAATGCGTCGATGCCTGTGGTGAGCAGTGGCAGAACAGCTTTGCGATCACGGTGGCAGGCCGTGGGTTCGACGCCATGATCTCCACAGAGTTCAGCGTTCCGCTGACCGACTCGGCCTGTGTCTACTGTGGAAACTGCATCGAGGTCTGTCCCACCGGTGCGCTCAGCACGAAGCGCGAATTCGAACTGCGTGAGGCAGGCGAGTTCCATGAATCGCGACAGACGGAGACGACCACCGTCTGCACGTACTGCGGCGTCGGGTGCAACCTGACGTTGCATGTGCAGGACAACGAGATCTTCAAGGTGACCTCGCCGCACGACAGTTCCGTCGGCCACGGCAACCTCTGCATCAAGGGCAGGTTCGGTTTCCAGCACGTGCAGAACCGCGAGCGGTAAGCGAACCGGTCATGGCATCGCCTGCGCCCATTTAGAGTGGGGCGCATGACCACGCTACCGCCGGAAGGGGCGGATGTTCCCAGGCCGGAGCCGCATCGAGCCCGACAGGTCGCGGAGTCGTTCGGCGTGGATGCCGAACGCTATGACCGGACCCGGCCGCGATACCCCGCCACCCTGGTGGAGCGGATCGTCGTCGCGAGCCCCGGGCCCGACGTCGTCGACGTTGGCTGCGGTACCGCCGTCGCGGCCCGGCAGTTCCAGGCGGCAGGATGTCGAGTACTTGGCGTCGAGCCGGACGCGCGGATGGCCGAGTTCGCGCGGCGCAGTGG
>JBOHEL010000440.1:0-4436 GCA_050700995.1 Sciscionella sp.
GCCGCGCTGACCGCGGCTGAATCTTCCCAATTCGCGATCATGGAGGTTGTCAAGCGCCACCGCCCGCAGCTCGAGCGTGCGCCCCATCGCCCAGATGATCTCGCTGGCGGCGCGGCTGGTCAGCAGGTCGCTGTTCTCGACACCCAACATTCTCGCGTCCACATCGCGCAGCCGGTCCGCGGCGTCATAAGGGTGCATCAGCAGATCCACCGGCTTGACGCGGCGCAACGCGTCCAGTGCGGCAGCCGACGACCGGATGCCCACACATCGCACGGTCCCTTTGTCGATGATGGCAGAGCAAGGTAATGAGGGAATCAACCGCTATCTCGGGAGTAGACTCAGCGGTCGCCGAAATTCGCTGTGTAGTGCGCGGTGGTGATCCACCTGCGCAAATCGTGTGATCCTCAGCCAGTTACCACGTTTATAACGAAGTTGGCGTCGGTTTCGTTCGGCACGTCGGGGGGCACTTGGACAGTGCCATCGCCGCGGGCATTACGATAGATGCCCGTGCCACCTACGATTGCGCACGGGAGGGTTTGGCCCCTACTGAAGAGTGCAGTATTGTCGAACAGGCCTTGCATTGTGATCTGTCCACGATCGAGGGCGAAGGTGGCGGTGCAGAAAACATCGCCAGCGGCGGTGGCGTTTCCACTGAATGTAGTGCATTGGCCTGCGGTGTGCCCGACTTTCCTTCCTCCCGCATGATCGAACAGGTCGCCGGAGTAGATGAACTGGTCTCCCGGACCCGTCCCCTGAGGACCGAGATCCAAAGTCGCCTGCTGTGTGTCGCGCTCGAAGAAGCGGAGCATCGTGACAGCATCTGCGTTCCGGTCGGGTGTCGCCTTCTGGCCGCACGCCCCGAGCACGGGTAGCAACAGAGCGGCAAGAAACGCGGCGGTGCCAGCTCGTTTCCCCCACTGCACCGCTTTTGAGTACACATCTGAATCGGATGACATCAGTTAACCACCTCTCGGAACCGAACCGTCGCGGAGCATTCGGGCATCAGGGCCACCAATCATTGCGGTTCTCTCTTCCACCAGCTTCCCTGCTGGGCTGGCAACGTGATTCTTCGTGCTGACTCATCGGCCCGCTGTCATGTACCTGACAGGAACAGTGTCAGCCTCGTGACAGAGGAGTAGGGGTTGGACGCCCTTTCACACCGATACTCATTGGCTACCCACCTCAGCCGGAAGATCTCATCTGACCTGCTCACCGCCCCGCAGTGCGCGGCGCCTACGAGATCAGCCCCTGACCGCGACACCATCGATCACTCTTTGGCGTAGTGCGAGGCGCCCCACCAGTCGACGACGACGACCGGCTCGTCGCCGACGACCCAGGCGTCGTGGCCCTGCGGGAGGGCGGTGACGTCGCCGGGCCTGGCGTCGAACTCGGTGCCGTCGGCCATGACGATGTGCAGGGTGCCTTGGACGTGGTACTGGAAGTGCGGCGCCTCGCACAGCTCGGTGCCGGCGATCGGCTTGACGTGCTCGGACCAGCGCCAGCCGGGATGCAGCGTCAGACGGCCGATCTCGCTGCCGCCGATGGTGAGCAGGTCGAGTTGTCCCCGCTCGAAAGTGCGCCTTTCGTCCGGTGCGGCGAAGGTCTTCTGCTCCGCTGTTGCCATGATCGTCTCCTACGAATGGTGCGCCGGACCGATCGCCGGCGACGGGAACAACGATGCAGCCACGTCTTGCCACCGGTTGGCCGCAACCGTGGCAAGCCGGTGGCAAGGAGCCCGGGAGATCCTGATGGTCGTCTTGGGAGACAGCCTTGACCACGAGGAGGTCACGATGTCCGACGATCAGAGCGATGGGCCCGTTGCGCGGTACCTGGCAGCCATCGAGGGTGCGGCGATGGCCGGCTGCGACGCCTTGAGCCCCGACGTGACGCTGGACGCCACGGTGCCGCACTGGCGTTTCAGCGTCCGCGGTGACGCCGCCGTTCTGGCCGAGTTGGCCCGCTGGTACGCCGACGCGGGGAGTTTCGAGGAGCTCAAACGCACCCCGTTGCCCACTGGGGAGCTGGTCGAGTTCACCCTTCGTTGGGAGCAGGAAGGCGTCCCGTATGCCGTCCACCAGGCCCACATCGTCGAGGTGACTGATGGCCGGATCACCAGAGACCAGGCGTGGTGCGGGGGACGGTGGTCGGCGACTCTGCTGGCTGAGATGGCCGAGGCCACAGATGTCACCGCCTGAGACTGTTGCCCGCCTGGACGATCTGCTGGTGGCCGCGAGCAGCCGCCAGCCGTGGGTGCCGGAGGACACCAAATCGGGCGCACGCTTCGAGCGGGTCGTCATCGACGGCGAGCGCTACGTGCTGAAGTATCAAGATCCCCGCGACGACTGGCTGCTGCGGGCCACCGGGGACCCTGGCGAACGCTACGTTCGCCTGTGGGAGGTCGGGCTGTTGGGGCGGATGCCTGACGTCATCGACCCGGCGGTGGTGGCGTGCAGCTTCGATGGTGCGGTAGGCAGAGTGCTGCTGCGTGACGTCACCGCCCAGCTGCTCCCGCCCGGCCGGCCGTTCTCGACTGAGCAACACCTCCGCTTTGTGGATCACATGGCCGCGCTGCACGCCGCCTTCTGGGGCTGGCGCGATGAGGTGGGACTCACCCCGCTGGCCATCCGGTATCTGATGTTCTCTCCCACCGTGGCGAAGGCCGAAGCGGCCCGGGGCTCCGCGGCGGTGGTGCCCAAAGTGATGGCGCAGGGCTGGGACAGGCTGCCCGCGGCGTCGACCCGGCTGGCCGAGCTGGTGCTGCCGCTGCTCGACGACCCCTCCCCGCTGGTCGCTGCCCTCGACACGGTGCCGCACACGCTGGTGCACGGTGACTGGAAGGCGGCCAACCTGGGCAGCCACCCGGACGGGCGCACGGTGCTGCTCGACTTCGGCGAAGTTCCCGGGGAGGCGTCGCCGCTCGCGGACTTGTCCTGGTACCTGGCGCTCAACGCCGACCTGCTGCCTGAGGCCAAGGACCAGGTGATCACCTCCTACCGGGAGGCGCTGCAACACCACGGGATGGACACCGCCGGCTGGTGGGACGCCGCGGTCGCGCTCGAACTGCTCGCCACGATGGTTCAGTTCGGGTGGGAGAAAGCGCTCGGCGGCCCTGGTCCGGAACTGGCCTGGTGGGAGGCACGGGCAGCCGAGGGCGCGCGGTGGCTGTGACGACCGCCTACGACGGCCTGGCGCGCGAGTGGGACGCCGCGGCCGGTCTGGTGTACCGACCGCTGGCGCGGTCCCTGGTGGCAGCGTCGCCGGTGGCACTGGCGGGGTGCCTGGTTCTCGACGTCGGGAGCGGGACGGGCGCGGTCGCGCAGGCCGCGGCGGCGCGCGGCGCCCGGGTGGTGGCCGTTGACAGATCTACCGAGATGGTCAGCTACGGGAGTGCGCAGGGTTGCCCGGCGGTGGTGGCTGACGTGCTCGCGCTGCCGTTGCGCGATGGTTTATTCGACGCCGCTGCCGCGGGGTTCCTGCTCAATCATCTGCCACCGGCGGCAGCCCTGGCCGAGCTTGCCCGGGTGGTGCGTCCCGGCGGAGCGGTGC
Source organism: Sciscionella sp. (assembly GCA_050700995.1). GTDB lineage: Bacteria > Actinomycetota > Actinomycetes > Mycobacteriales > Pseudonocardiaceae > JBOHEL01. Next base: position 3,547 of record JBOHEL010000440.1, read on the forward strand.
TCGCCTCGACCTGGGCGGGGGGACAGCGTGACGCGGCGAAAGCGGCGATCGACGCCGTCGTGGCCTCGTGGGGGTGGATCCCACCCGCCTGGTACCAGGCGATGCAGGAGCAGGTGGAGCAAGAGTCCGGGAATCCGGAGCGACTCGCCGCGACCGCCCGGCAGGCGGGCCTGGTCTCGGTGCGGGCCTGGGTGCACCGCGAGGATCTCGGCCTGCTGGATTCCCACGCGGTCGTCGCCTACCGCCTGGCCACGCCGCAGATCGCCCCCTGGGTGGGCGCGCTTGACCCGCCGGCGAGGGCCGAACTCGTCCGGCAAGCCCTCGCCGCGGTCCGGCCGCACACTCCAGGGTGGCGGCCGGCGGCGGTCCTACTGGCCGGGCGGGTGAGCAGCCAGTCCAGCTAGCGCCAGCCCAGCCGGCGAGTGGCTTCGCGTTCCAGCGCGCCGGTGTAGCCGCCGGCCCGCGTCCGAAGTTCGCCGACCCGGCGCCGGGCCAGGTCCTCCCACGCGCCGACGCCGAACGCCGCAGCCACCTCGCCGGTGATCCACCACGCTTCGAGCCCGGCCACCTCGTCGAGCCGCGACAGCAGCCAACCCACCTCGTTCAGGTCGACGGCGCTACCCACTCGATGTGCCGCCGTCGCCGCAACCAGCCGAGCTTGCGCCTGGTACCGGGGTGCGCCGAGGGCGGCGGCGGCGAGAGACTCGGCGCCGGTCAGCGCAGCCTCGGCGTCCCCCAGAGCCAGGTCGAGACGGGCGCGAACCAGCCGGCCGCGCAGTTGGTGGCGCCAGCGGAAAGCGTGCTCGACTTCGGCGAGCGCCGCGGCCTCGTCGAGGAGCTTGCCTGCCTCGTCGAGGTCACCGGCCAGCAACCGCCCCGAGGCCAGGTCG
>JBOHEL010000441.1:0-4427 GCA_050700995.1 Sciscionella sp.
GAACGTCGCGTTCCGAGCCGCCGTCGTGGCGTTGGGACTGGGCTCTATCCTTGCGGCGTGCCTCATGCTCAGCGGCGGGACGATCAGCAGGCGATGGTCAGCACCTCGGTGCGGCTACCCGCCGGTGTCCAGGACACGCTGAAGCGGGACGCGGAGCGGCAGGGGCTGGGTTACACCGCGTATGTGCGGGCGATCCTGCAACGTGCCGCGCAGCACGGACGGTCGCCGAACCTGCGGCAGATCGACGAACGGTTGGCCCGTATCGAACAGGCGCTGAGCGAACGTGGGCATCCGGGCTGAAGCTCGGCGGCTGACTCGTAGCGTCGGGCCCTACCGCTACCGTTACCGTGGTCGGCATGGGAAGGGAAGTGCGCCTGGACGTACATCCGGGCGCGGTCGAGGAGATCGTGGGGCCTGCCGCCTACCAGCGGGCGGTCAGCTACGTTGACGCGGGCGCAGTCATTCAGGCGCTGTGGAAACCCGAGGCAGGCACGCTCATCGGGACCGTGCGCGGCAGCGGCGGCAGGGTCTACACGACAACAGCGTACTTCGCGCCCGGCGTCGACACGCGGGTTCTCACAGAGGGAGAGTGCAGCTGCCCCGTCGGTATCGACTGCAAACATGTGGCGGCGCTGGCACTGAGCGTCGCGCCGGTCCCGTCAGGAGGCCACCGCCGCCGGACGTCGTGGGACAACTGTGTCGGCTCGATGCAAGGCCAGGGTGAGTGCGGGGAAGTCGACACCCCACTCGCTATCGAGCTAGGGCTGGCCGCGTCCACCGTCCCGAACCGCTACCGAGCAGACCCCTCCGCCCCGGCGACGCCGAAGCTGAACGCCCGGCTGGTGCGGCCCGGCAGGCGAAGCGGCTGGGCGGGTGGCGACCTGAGCTGGACGCGGCTCGGTTCACTGCGCTACCACGGCAGCTACCACGACGCGCAAGTGCGTCTGCTGGAGCAGCTGTACGCGATGTATTGCTACCAGGGCGCGAACCCGGCGAGCTACAACTCCTATCGCGACGAGAAGACCATCGACCTCACAGCGTTCCCTTCACACCAGTTGTGGCCGCTGCTTGACGAGGCGCGCGCACTCGGCGTGCGCCTGGTGTACGCGCGCGGCAAGAACGGCACGGTAGAGCACTATTCCCACGCCGAACTGTGCCTCGACGTAACCCGCGCGGAAGGCTCGAGGGCGCTGGTCGTGGCTCCGGCACTGCGGATCGGCGAGTCCGGCGGGGACGTCGTGCCGCTGGCGTTCATCGGAGTGGACGGCCACGGCGTCGTCTACGGCGACCGCGCCGCCGTTGAGGACAATCGGGACCCAAGCGCGGTGCCGTTCCGGCTCGCCAGGCTCGCCAAGGAGGCGCCTGCGGCGTTGCAACGCATGGTGTTGGAGCGCAAGACCGTAGAGATCCCCACCGCAGACAGCGAGCGTTTCCGCGACGAGTTCTACCCGAGGCTGCGCCACCTCGCCACGGTGACATCGTCGGACGATTCCTTCACACCACCCGAGATCTCCGAGCCAACTCTGGTGTTGCGCGCCGACTACCAGGACAATCACGATCTTGACCTGCGCTGGGAATGGTCCTACCGGATAGGCGACTCCGAGCTGCGCACACCACTCACAACGGCGGGCGACAACAGCGGGTTTCGGGATCGCGCCGCGGAGCGCGCGGTGCTCTCGCGGCTCGACGTGCCGCTCGAAAAGTACGGGCTGCGTTCCGCCAGCCCGGATCCTGCCAGCCGGGAACGGGCGATCACTCCGGCCGCCCAGCTCGGCGGCATCGACACCATGCGCTTCACCACCGAGCTGCTGCCGCTGCTCAGTGACGCGCCCGAGGCAACAGTGGAGGTCAGCGGCACCCCGGCCGACTACCGGGAGGCAGGGGACTCGCTACGCATTGGCGTCTCCGCCGACGAGTCCGAGGACGGCGGCCACGACTGGTTCGACCTCGGGATCACCGTCACGCTGGAAGGCCGCGAGGTGCCGTTTTCCTTGCTGTTCAGCGCCCTCGCCCAGGACCACTCGTACCTGCTGTTGCCCGACGGGGCGTACTTCTCGCTGCTGAAGCCCAAGCTGCGATCACTGCACCGCGTGATCGAGGAGGCGCGGGCGCTGCGGGACGCCCCATCCGGCGCACTGAAGATCAGCCGGTTCCAGGCAGGACTGTGGGAGGAGCTGGCCGCACTGGGCGTCGTGGACCGGCAGGCCGCGGCATGGCAGCGACAGGTAGAGGGTCTGCTCTCGCTGGATACTCTGCACGCGCCCGCGCTGCCACCGGGACTGTCGGCCCAGTTACGCCCCTACCAGGCCGACGGGTTCGCCTGGCTGACGTTCCTGTGGCAACACGGGCTCGGCGGCATACTCGCGGACGACATGGGGCTTGGCAAGACATTGCAGTCGCTGGCGCTGATCAGCCACGCCAGGCGGGGCAACCCCTGTGCGGCGCCGTTCCTGATCGTGGCTCCCGCCAGTGTCGTGGCGAACTGGGCGTCCGAGTCGGCACGCTTCACCCCGGATCTCAACGTCGTGGCGGCGACGGAGACAGTGCGGCGCAGCGGCAGGCCGCTCGGCGAGAGCATCGCGGGCGCCGACATGGTGGTCACCTCCTACACACTCTTCCGGCTGGACTTCGAGCACTACGCGGACATGGACTGCTCCGGGCTGATCCTTGACGAGGCGCAGTTCGCCAAGAACCACCAGTCCCAGGTGTACTGGTGCGCCCGTGAGTTGGATGCGCCGTTCAAGCTCGCGATCACCGGAACGCCCATGGAGAACAACCTGATGGAGCTGTGGTCGATACTGTCGATCACCGCACCCGGCCTGTTCCCGAACCCACACCGGTTCAAGGAGTACTTCGCGCGTCCGATCGAGAGGCACGGCGACCCCGAGCTGCTCGCACGGCTGCGGCGACGGGTGAAGCCGCTCGTCAAGCGCCGCACTAAGGAGCAGGTTGCGGCCGACCTGCCGGAGAAGCAGGAGCAGGTGCTCGAGGTCGAGCTGCACCCCGAACACCGCACGCTCTACCAGCGGCATCTGCAACGAGAGCGGCAGAAGGTGCTGGGGCTGCTCGACGACATGAACGGGAACCGGTTCACGATCCTACGATCACTGACGCTGCTGCGCAGGCTCAGCCTGCACGCCGGGCTCGTGGACGACGAACACCGGAACCTGCCGTGCGCCAAGATCGACGCGCTGTTCGAACAGCTGGAGGATGTGCTCGGCAGCGAGCACCGGGCGCTGGTGTTCTCGCAATTCACCGGGTTCCTCGATCAAGTACGCGCCAGGCTGGACGCCAAGGGCATCGCCTACTGCTATCTCGACGGTAAGACCCGTAACCGGCCGAAAGTCATCGAGCGGTTCAAATCGGGTGACGCCCCGCTGTTCCTGATCAGCCTGAAAGCAGGCGGGTTCGGCCTGAACCTCACCGAGGCGGACTACTGCTTCCTGCTGGACCCGTGGTGGAACCCCGCCACCGAGAAACAGGCCGTCGATCGCACCCACCGCATCGGGCAGAGCCGCAATGTCGTGGTGTACCGGATGATCGCGAAGGACACCATCGAAGAGAAGGTCATGGCGCTGCAGCAGCGTAAGGCCGCGCTGTTCGCCAGTGTCATGGACGACGGGAACGCCTTCGGCACCGCACTCGGCGCCGAAGACATCAAGGAGCTGCTCGCATAGCGGGCCCTGTCCCACGCCGCGACGGCAATGCGCCGTCGCTGAGGGTGGCGGCGAGCACGGCACGGTGGGTAGGGCGGGCTGCGGCGTGCCGCTCACGGCCCGCGTCAGTGAGGCAGACGTAGATGCCGCGGCGATCCATGTCACACATGGATCGGTTGACCAGACCCTCGCGTTCAAGCCTGGCGATCACCCTGGAGGACGCCCTCTGGCTGAGGTGGACCGCCTCGGTGACGTCCTGGCAGCGGCACTTCTCCGTGTCGGCGAGCCGTTCGAGGGCCTCGAACTCGTTGACGCTGAGTCCGTGTTCCTTCTGCAGCGCACGATCCAGTGCGGCCACGACGGTGGCATGCCTGGCAAGCAGCTCGTGCCACTGACCGACCAACTCACGTTCGGCAGTCTGAACATCCAGGCGACCCACGGCATCGCCGACGACGAGCAGGGGCTCGCCGGTGGGCTGCTGAACACCTCGGTACAGGTCGGCGGGGCCGTAGTGCTGGCAGCCGCGACCGCGGTCCTCACCGCGAACGGCGGCGAGCAGGCGTCCTCGGCGGCGCTGCTCTCCGGCGTCACCCCCACGCTGTCAGTGGTGGCAGGCGTCGCGCTGCTCGGAATGCTGATCGCGCTGACCGGTGTCCGCAGTCGCCGACCCGCGCCGGTCGAGGATCTGGACGCGGAACTGGGCCGCGAGGTCGACCGGGAGCTCGCACCGCAGTGCGAGTCAGCCTGACCGTGCCGCGCAGCGTCGTGGCC
>JBOHEL010000442.1:0-4410 GCA_050700995.1 Sciscionella sp.
CACCTCAAAAAGCCCCTACACACAAAAAATAGAGACCACTCAAAGAAAATACCCAACGAGGGATATTCATATAGCTCTACTGGCTATTCAGCACACTGTTGAGTTCTCAAAGAACACACGCACACCTAACCGCATCACCTTAATCCAGGCGATTTGATCCGGGGCCGTTAGCTTGTCTTCGTTTACTATGCTCGGCTACCTCGAAGCTGAACTCAGGAGCCCCTCATGTTATGAAGGATTCGATCATCCAGACCCTTTTAGAGCCGAAGGCGAACCTTACTCCACCGCTTCCACCCTGTCAAACCGGGGACTTCACAGTCTCGATCGACGAGTATCACGGAGGAGCTTCGCTTCTCCTTTGGGAGCACCCACTCTACCACCGCGTCCATCGTGTGGACACCGGACCCAACTTGCAGGCCCTTGAGTGCTTGGTTCGTGATCCCTTTACCTGCGCTCCGTCCCGGCTTACCCGGCCCGTTCCGCGCTGGCAGAGAGAAAGTTACACGGCCGCCGACTGGGGGTCAAAACGGGGGGTCGTTACTCGAGATGGCCACCCATACGCGCAGGTCAGCGCATGTGTAGTTGATCTCGATAATGCCGCAATCGGCCTTGTTCATGGTCAGTTTGTGACCGGCGTCACAGCAACTTTCCTTGCGGCTTTCCCTGTCAGCCCGACCTTCATGTCGATCTTCGCAGGTCACAGCACTGGCAGCCCGGTACGGAGCTCGTAGGGCGTGACCGCTCGCCGGTAGCCGTTCCACTCCGCGCGCTTGTTACGCAGGAAGAAGTCGAACACATGCTCTCCGAGCGCCTCCGCGACCAACTCCGAGTTCTCCATCGCGGCCAGCGCCTCGCCGAGGTTCTGCGGCAAGCTGTCGTAGCCCGCGACCCTGCGCTCTGACTCCGAGAGTGACCAGACGTCGTCCTCGGTCGCCGGCGGGAGCTCGTAGCCCTGCGCGACTCCCCTCAAGCCCGCCGCGAGGATGACCGAGTACGCCAGGTACGGGTTGCAGGCGGAATCGAGACTGCGGATCTCCACCCGCCGCGACGAGGCCTTCCCCGGCGAGTACATCGGCACCCTCACCAGCGCGGAACGGTTCGCGTGGCCCCAGCACACCGCTGTCGGCGCCTCACCCCCGACGATCAGCCGCTTGTAGGAGTTCACCCACTGGTTCGTCACCGCGCTGATCTCCCGCGCATGTCGCAGCAGCCCGGCGACGAACGCCTTGCCCGATTCGGACAGTTCGTACGGGTCCTCCGCATCGTAGAACGCGTTGCGATCACCCTCGAACAAGCTGACATGCGTATGCATGCCCGAGCCGGGCTGCTCGGTGAAGGGCTTCGGCATGAACGAGGCCCGCACCCCCTGGGTCAGCGCGACCTCCCTGACCACGTATCGGAAGGTCATCACGTTGTCGGCCATGGTCAGCGCGTCCGCGTAGCGCAGGTCGATCTCCTGCTGACCTGGGGCGTTCTCGTGGTGGCTGAACTCGACCGAGATCCCCATCGCCTCCAGCGTCTCGATCGCGTGCCTGCGGAAATGCGTCGCGGTGGCATGGCTGGCCTGGTCGAAGTACCCGCCGTTGTCCGCGGGTATCGGTTCCGTTCCGTCGTCGGGCAGGTCTGTGAGCAGGAAGAACTCGATCTCCGGATGCACGTAGCAGGTGAAGCCCGCCTCGCTGGCCTTCGCCAGCGCCCTGCGCAGCACGTGCCTCGGGTCGGCCCATGACGGCGAGGAGTCGGGCATCGCGATATCGCAGAACATGCGTGCGGAGTAATGCCCCCCCTCCGGGGTCTCCCATGGCAGTACCTGGAAGGTCGCAGGGTCCGGTTTGGCGACCATGTCCGACTCGTACGCCCTGGCGAAACCCTCGATCGCGGAGCCGTCGAACCCGATCCCCTCCGCGAACGCCCCCTCTAACTCGGCAGGGGCTACCGCCACCGACTTGAGGAAGCCCAACACGTCGGTGAACCACAACCGGACGAATCGAATATCCCGCTCTTCCAACGTGCGCAGCACGAACTCTTGCTGACGGTCCATACCGGGCAGCGTAGGAGGTTCTCATTACCGTTGTGTTGCAGCGCGCCGATCACCTCGATGACCAGCGCGTCATGACCCGTGAGCACGTGTCATGAGGAGGTGCAGCGTTTGCCGGCGGGCGGCAGCTTGAGGTTGATCAGGTAGTTGATCGCCGCGGTATCGACGCAGGAATTGCCCTGCAGGAACGCGGTGTGCTGGGTGCCCTCGTTGGTGAGCAACCCACCGTGCAGCGCCTTGGCGAGGTTCACACCTGCCTGATACGGGGTGGCAGGGTCGTGGGTCGTGGAGATCACCAAGGTCGGTGCCAGCCCGGCGACCTTCGGCAGGTGCGGCTTTCCGGTGGCAGGCACCGGCCAGTAGCTGCAGGCGTCCTGCTCGGCGACCGCGGGACGACCGTTGTCGAGGAAGGGCGCGGCTTGCTTGAACGCCCGCTGCATCGCCAGCAGCTGCGACGGATCAGTCAGGCGTGGATCATCCACACAGTGCACGGCCGTGAACGCGTCTTGCGTGGTGGCGTAGTGGCCACTCTGGTCACGCTCGTCATACGTGTCGGCCAGCAGCATCAGCGTCCGGCCGCTGCCCCGCGTCAGCTGGTTGAGCGCGCTGTTGAGTATCGGCCAGAACTTCTTGGAGTAGAGGGCCTGGATGGCGCCCGTGGTGGCGTCGTCGTAGGTCAGCTTGCGCCCGTCGCCGACATCCGCAGGGTGTTCCAGCAAGGGCCTGGTCAGCGCCTGGAACGCGGCGACCGCCCGCGACGGGTCCTTGCCGAGCGCGCATGCCCGCTGCTTCGCGCACCATGCGGCGAAGGAGTCGAAGGCGTGCTGGAAGCCCCTGGCCTGAGCCACGCTCTGCTCGGCCTGGGTCTGCGAGGGATCGACGGCCCCGTCCAGCACCATCGCTCTGACCTCGGCGGGGAACTCCTCGGCGTAGGTGCTGCCGATCCTGGTGCCGTAGGAGAATCCGACATAGGTCAGCTTCTTGTCCCCCAGCGCGGAACGCAGCACGTCCATGTCCCTGGCCACCACCTTGGTGCCGAGGTTGGCGAGCATCTCCTTGCCGTATTTGGTGCGCTGCCGGCAGTCCTTGGCATAGCTCCGCTGCTGCGCCTCCGCCCTGGCGACACCCGCAGGCGAGGTGTCGTCGTCGAGGTCCTCGGCTCGCTGCTTGTCCTGCTCGGCATCGGTAAGGCAGTCGATAGCCGGCCTGCTTGAGCCTATCCCCCTCGGATCGAAGCCGACCAGGTCAAAGCTGCTGCCCAGCCTGCTACCGGAGACCTGCTTGGCAAGCGATGCGGCAGCTTCCATGCCGGACTCCCCAGGGCCACCGGGGTTGATCACCAACGAACCGATGCGGTGCCCCGAACCGCTCGCCTGCTTGCGGAGCAGGCCGAGCGTGATCGTCTGGCCCTTCGGGTCGGCGTAGTCGAGCGGCACCGACAGCCGCGCGCACTGCAACTGCGGGTTTTCGTAGAGCTGCTTGCTGTTCTGACCGGTGGCGTAGCTGCCGCATGGCCCCCACGACAGCGGCTGGCCGTAGAACTTCGCCAACCCCGCTGGCACGGTGCCAGCAGGACCGCGCTTTTCCGTGGTAGGAGTGGCTGCCTTCGGTGACTTGCTCCCGCTGCCCGAACATGCGGTGACACCCAGCAGGACGGCGACGAAGACCAGCAGGAGCGCGGCTGGGAAACGGGAACGGCGGGGTGTCGGCACCACGCGATCCTGCCATCATGGGTGTTGCGAGAATGTATGTATGCCGCAACTGCGCCTCAGCCTCGCCCAGGTCAACACCCGCGTCGGCGATCTGACCGGCAATGCCGAGCTCATCATGGCTCGGACTCGCCAGGCCGTTCAGGCCGGCGCTCACCTCGTGGTGTTCCCCGAGATGGCGCTGACGGGCTACCCGGTGGAGGATCTGGCCCTGCGGGAGTCGTTCAGCGCGGCATCCCGCCGCGAGTTGGAGCTGCTGGCGGGACGGCTGGCGGGGTCAGGGTGTGGCGAGATCGCGGCAGTCGTCGGTTACCTCGACCGCGACGAGGCGGGTGCGCGAGACTCCGCGGCGGTGCTGTACCGAGGACGGGTGGCGGCGCGATACCACAAACACCATCTGCCCAACTACGGCGTCTTCGACGAGCACCGTTACTTCACCAGCGGTACCGACCTGCCGATACTCCGCTTGCACGGCCTCGATATCGGGCTGGTGATCTGCGAGGACATCTGGCAGGACGGCGGGCCGATCTCCGCGCTCGGGCGGCTCGGCGTTGACCTCGTGGTGTCCCCGAACGCCTCGCCCTACGAGCGCAGCAAGGACGATCAGCGGCTGCCGCTTGTGGCGCGCAGGGCGGCGGAAGCTGGCGCGCCGCTGGTGTACAC
>JBOHEL010000443.1:0-4409 GCA_050700995.1 Sciscionella sp.
GACACTAACCCTAGCTGCTGAGGGCGCGAAGAAAAGGACTTACGCAGTACGGTCCTGATGGAAGGATCGCAGCGTGAACTAGGCGGCCGCGCGCGCTGCCAGACCCCGCCGCCAGCGCATCCGACGGAGTGCGCCGTTAGGGCTGCCAGGATGGTGCGATGAGTGCGCAACGACGAGGGCGAAAGTCACCGCGGGACGAGTATTCGGTTGCGGTAGTTCGGCAAGACTGGACGTTGGAGGTAGCGCGGTCCGCGGCGGTCGACGCCGGCGGGGTGGATCTCGAGTTGCTCGGCGATTTTCTGCATCGGCTTGCTGCTCGCGGTCCGGGACACGACTGGGACCGCCACACCAACGCCGCCTTTGCGGCCTTGGGGGCACGTGCGGCGGAGCAGGGTGTGGCGCTACGTGCCCTGGTGGATCTCTATTTGTCCGCCGCGTGGCGGGCGTGGCCCCAGCTGCCAGCGGTTACCGGTGAGGACACCAGCGCCGTTCGGGCGGCCGGGCAGCGGGTGCTGCGCGCGTGCGACGACGTCGTTGCTGCACTGGCGGAGGGCTATGCCTCCGCCCGGCGTGCCGTGGTGCGCCGCGAGGAGGCGATGCGCCGCGAGTTCGTCGACGATCTGCTAGCCGGCACCGCGGAGCCGGCCGGCCTGCTCGTGCGGGCCCAGTCTTACGGCCTGCAGCTGGCTGGGCCGCACGCGGTGCTGCTCGCCCGTACAGCGGTCCGGTTTCAGGAGGCGAGTCCGTTGCTGGGGCAGGTATCCGCCGCGCTCACGGGTCCCCTCGGTGCGCTCGAAGCATTGATCACGACTCGTGATGGTGAGCTCGTCATTGTGTTACCAGCGCTGTCTGCGCAGGTCCTGGACGTCGTGCTGGCGGCGGCCCACGGCGTCTTGACTTCCGGCGAGCGGCGGACGCAGAAGGTGTGGATGGTGTTGGGGCGGCCCCATTCCGGACCGTCGGGAGTGGCCCGCTCGTTCACCGAAGCGCGTGACGCGCTGGCCTTGGCGGTGCGACTGCGGTTGTCCGAGCCGGTCGTGCGGGCCGAGAGCCTGCTCGTCTACCAAGTCCTGCTGCGTGACCGTGCCGCGCTGTGCGACCTCATCGAGACCGTGCTTACCCCCTTACGTCGGGCCCGCGGCGGCGCCGAACCGCTGCTGGCGACTCTCGAGGCTTACCTTGATAGCGGTGGAAACACCACTCGCACCGCGCAGCTGCTGCACCTGTCGGTGCGCGCCATCACCTATCGCCTGCACCGTATCGCCGCCCTCACCGGCCTGCACGTCGGCAACCCCGCGCACCGCTACACGTTGCACACGGCGGTCCTCGGCGCCCGCGCGCTCGGGTGGCCCGACAACACCGAGGTCATTGCCGAGTCTCGGCAATGAAAACACCAAGATCGTGACCGAGTACGGACGAGCGGCGAGGATGTACGGCAGCCACACTGGCTCTTGTCAGTTGTAAACGTCACTAGAGGAGGCCGTGCCATGGCGTCGTTGGTCGACCGCATTACCCGGCTGGTGCATAGTCCGCAGGGTCAACGGCTTGCCGACCGTGCACAGCAGCTCGCCCGGGATCCAAATACCCGCCGCAAAATCGAAGACCTCCGGGCCCGGTTGATGAAAAAGCGTTGATCACCCGACTGGCAGCGCTCGCACCCTGACACCAACGCGTCGGCGGACGCGACCTACCATCTCCGGCGGCCCAGCCGCCGACCTGGATGGGTACCAGAAAAGGAGAAATACCTCGATGGGTCTGCTTGACAAACTTCGCGAAACCTTCGGGTCTCGGATCGGCGAGGGCACCGGCGGCAGTGCTCTGGGTGGGTTTGGTGGCGGCGCCGCCGAACGTCCTACCGCGCAGCCGGACCACTCAGCGGCGCAGCACCAGGCAGCCGCCTCGGGGCAAGATCCCGATGAGGTGGCCGTGGAGCGTTACCGCTACATGCTGCGCACCGCACCGCCCGAGACCCTGGAGCAGGCTCACTCTGAAGCCTTCGCGAAACTGTCCCCCGAGCAGCGTCGCAAGGTGCTCGAACGCCTCGGCAACGCCGTGCCTGCTTCCGAGCGCGCAGCCTCGGACGATCCGCAATCCCTGGCCAGAATGGCTACCCGCGCCGAGATGCGCGAGCCCGGCACGATGGAACGGGTCCTGGGTGGGGGTTGCGGCGGGATGGGCATGGGTGGGCTTATCGCCGGTAGCCTGCTTGCCAGCGTGGCAGGAGCGTTCGTCGGCACAGCGATCGCCGACGCCTTCCTCGGCGATGAGCTGGGAGGTGACGCGGGGGCCAGCGGCGAGGACATGGCCGTCGACGACCCTGGCGTTGATCCGGGTGGCGAGATGATGGGCGATCCGGGCATGGCCGGCGATTTCGGCGGAATGGACGACTTCGCTATCTGAGTCCCTGTCGCGGGCACACCACCACGCGCCCGCGCAGCTCGACCGGCCATGATCGTCGAAACTGAGTGATGGCCCCGCGATCCTGCACGGTTATCGCTCACTGTTGGCGATCTGGAGAACGCGGGCACGGCGACGAGCTGCCAGCCTCTAATGGGCACAGTCCTGATTGACCACGCAATCGGCGCGTCACGTGGATGCGTCAGTGATCTCGGGGTTGCCGCTCATCGATGAGATAGCACCGCTCAGCGACGCCGGCCCCGGTTGCGTGGTGCCTGCTGGTGACTTGTCGCTATATCGTGCGCGGATGAACAGCGCCTTCCCTGTAGATCTCGTGGATCTACGGGTGACCGAGCACAGTTCCGATGTACGCGTCGTCACCGTGACCGGTGAGGTGGACACGGTCACCGCGCCGGAACTGGCCGCCTGTCTGATCGCGCAACTGGCCACAGCCCAGGTTGTAGTAGTGAACCTTGATGATGTGCGGTTCCTGGCATCGGCTGGACTGACCGTACTGTTCGAGGCGAACGAACTTGCCAAACAGAAGGGTCGCGATCTGCGGTTGGTGTGCAACTCCTGGACGGCCAATCGGGCGCTGGAGGCCACCGGACTGCGCAAGCACCTGCCCTTCGTCGAGAACATGTCAGACGCCCTGATCACCTAAGTCTGACGGGCACGGCGCGTTCGAAGCCCATATCGCTAAGCAGCGCGGCGTCCGTCGAAAGGCGGGGTCAGATGTAGCCGTACGGTAGTGCCCGCTGGGTCGCTGTGCAGTTCGATGAGATCGCTGAACTGCCGGGCTATCCACAGCCCGCGTCCCCGCACAGCGATCCGGCCGGGAGGCAGGTATCCCGCCAAGGGGTCGCCCAACCCTGCACCGGTGTCGCTGACTTCGCACGTCATCGCCTGCGGATCAGCCCAGATCTGCAGCACGCCCGATCCACCGCCATGCTGGATGGCGTTGGTCGTGACTTCGTCGACCGCTTGCACAAACTGCTCGACGTGCTGGGTAGCCGCTCCCGTCTGGGTGGCATGGGACGTCACGAACGCGCGCAAGGCGGCCAGCTGATCCAGTTGGCGGAACCTCAGCCACAGGGTCGGTGGCGGCAGCTCGGGCAGCGGTGACCTGTTGCATTCGGCGTTGAAAACCGCCGGGTTGGCATAGCTTGGGCTGGGCTGCGAGCCGCCGTTGCCAACCAGCTCGGGGTGGGTCCGGGCCACGTTGTCCAGTACATCGGGATCAACAACGCAGGTATCGTAGGCGCACACGAGCGCGGCATTGGCCAACCCAAGCGCGGCGTTGACGATCGACTCGTGCCGAGCCCACTCTTTGCTCTCCTGCGCGGTGCAGGCCGTCCACCACGGCTCCCGGATGATCCGCAGGCGCTGACCGCCCGCGCTCACCGCCTGCACAACATCGTGCAGGGCCGCCAGCGCCCGCACCGGATGTCGGCACCTCTGGCTGCTATCACAGAACGCCACATGTCGGACATCCACACCCAGCGCCGCTCGCAGCCAGCCAGCATTACGGTCCGTGGTCGCGATCCGGATCGGGTCACCGCGCTCCACACCATCCCAAATGAAAGGAAGAGCGCCCGCCAGGAACTCCTCCTCCGACCCGTACAGCAGCCCCCGGTGAACCAACAACTTGCCACCTCGGCTCGTGTCGCCAGCGCCTAACACCCCGCCCTCCGCCATCGCGGCCCCCTTGCTACCCGATGTTCCCGGACAGTCGACCTCCTCACCACCCCCGACAACGAAGACGAGGCATTCGGGGCTTCGGCTCGGGATGATTCCCAGGGCTCAGGCGAGGGTAGTCGGTCATAGGTCCCGCGGTCATCCCCTGCCCTGCGTCTTCAGCGCTCGGCGCCGAAGACCTAACAGGACAAGGATATCCAGGTGGTTCATACGTGCCGGGTGCCCGCTCTGAACCCGGCTCTGGCCGCTCCGAGACGGACACCTGGCCCGGCCACGGCGTGTCTCTGTGACTTGCGTTATACGTTCGTTATTAT
>JBOHEL010000444.1:0-4397 GCA_050700995.1 Sciscionella sp.
GACACCTCGTTGCTCGCCAGCTTGATCGCGCCTGGGATGTTGCGTCCTGGCACATAACCGGGCACTGTGTCGAGGTCTGCGCGGGTGCGCACATTCATCGGGCACTCCTGGAAGATTGTTGAGTACGGTTTCTCACGTTGACTCACGTTGAGCCTTACATGGTTGGGTACAAGTATGACGGAAACCAGGACCGAGACGCCGCAGTTGACCGATGGCCGAACGCTACGGCTGACGGTGGCTGAACCTGAGAACGTCGTGCGCGGAGGCCTTGTGGTGCTGCATGAGGCTCGTGGTGTCACCGATGGCGTCCGCTTCCTGGTCGGCTCGCTCGCAGACGAAGGCTGGCTGGCTGTGGCGCCCCATATCTACCGCGATGTGGACGAGGTGGACCACGAGCAGGCGGGCGCGGCGATCAGGTCGCTGTCGGGGGAGTCGGTACTGGCCGACACCGATGCCGCCTGCCTGTGGCTGGCCGACCGGGGTGTCAGCGCTGACCTCATCGGTGTGATGGGCTTCGATCTCGGCGGGTCCGTCGCGCTGGTGGTTGCCGCCAGTCGTCAGGTCGGCGCGGCGGTGAGCGTCAACGGCGGCGGTATCTCGACCGCGCTGTCCGACGGGTTGCCCGCACTCGTGGATATCGCGGGCGAGCTTACCTGCCCGTGGCTTGGTATTTACGGTGGGGCCGACACCGAGATCAGCTCCGACGAGGTTGAGAAGCTGCGGGAGGCCGTGACCAGATCCGAGATCGCCACCGAGGTGGTGCGCTTCTCCGGAGCGGAGCACCGGTTCGACACCGACCCGCAGACCTCGGCCGAGGCATGGCACCGAACCTTGAACTGGTTCGATGCCCACCTGAGGTGACTGGCGGAGGAACCTGAGCCCGCCCGCATCCGCCGCATGGGTCGGGGCTGCCGTGCCTTGTTGCGCGAAGTGGCAGCTCCAGCCATCGGCGCTGGGTATGGTGGCTTCGCGCTGCGAGTGGTGAGCGAGGCCGGAGGGCAGGGGCATGGGCAACGGCGAGCACGGGATAGCCGCTGACGAGGTGCGGCCGAGCGCGAGCGGGGGTTTCGCCACATCGGCGATGGGGGGGGCTTGCGGCAGTCGCGGGCACGCTCCACGGCGTCAAGGACGCGGTGGGCAGCGGTCGGCTGCGCGTCACCGCCGAGGGCGCCGAGCAACTGCTCGCGGCCATCCGGCAACTGGGTGAGCGTGCGTCGGGCGAGTTGCGGCACGACGGGAACGCGGTCGATCAGCCGCTGCATTTCGGCGACAACTGGGTCGGCCATGTGATGAACACCAGGCTGCGCTCCGTCGCACGCGGCCACGCGCGGTCGGCCTCGGAAGTCCTGCACCAGTTCGGATAGCTCTTACAGGACGTTGAGGACACCATCCTCAAGGCCACCAGGCGGTGCTCTCAAGCCGATCAAGACGCGGCCGAGAGCTTCCGCGGCCAGTTCGGGGCGTCCGTGCGGGGGCAGGGACGGTAGGCGGTCTCGTGCGCCTAGGCCGGTGAGCTGGGTGGACACCCCAGAGGGGCGGCATGGGTTCCGCGTCGGTGACGGCTGGCTCACTGTCACCCCGATTGACCTGGCACGGCTGTATGCGATGGCAGAGGAGCTGCTCGGCGAGGCAACGCAGGTGGCAACGGCCGGAGTGGGTTAGCCTGGAATTGCCTCCGCGCTCCCGCGCATCCCCCCGGCGGTCGAGCGCGGGGGCCCTTTCCTCGATGTGGTCGGTTCGGGTAGGAATCAGGCATGACCGAGTCGAGCGAGAAGATCACTGCCGATGTGCCCGAGGTGCTGTGGCGCCCAGAACCCGAACGGCTCGCCCGCACCAGGATCGTGGCGTTCCGGGAATGGTTGGCCGCGGAACGTGATGTTGCCCTCAGTGACTATCGGGCGTTGTGGCAATGGTCGGTTGATCAGCCCGGGCCGTTCTGGGGTGCGGTCGCCGACTTTCTGGGTCTGCGCTTGCACCAGCAGCCGGAGCGAGTGCTGGATGCCGAGCGGATGCCAGGCACGCACTGGTTCCCTGGCGCCACACTGAACTACGCGGAGCAGGCGCTGGCTGGTTGGCGGGACGACGCGCCCGCGCTGGTGTTCGAGCGGGAGGACGGTGTCACGGACCGCTACGACTACCGGCGGTTGCGCGCCGAAGTGGCGGCCGCGCGCGCCGGGTTGTCGGCGCTCGGTGTGAGTAGGGGCGATCGCGTTGTCGCGCTGGCGCCTAACGCGCCTGCCACGCTGGTGGCGTTCCTCGCGGCGGCGAGCCTTGGCGCGGTGTGGTCGTCCTGCTCACCGGATTTCGGTAGCCGGGCGATTTCCGATCGGTTCATCCAGATCGAGCCGGTGGTGTTGATCGCGGTCGACGGGTATGTCTACAACGGACGGACGTTCGACATTCGGGACACCGTGCGGCAGCTGCGGGACCAGATCCCGAGCCTGAAAGCGACCGTGCTCATCGACTACGTCGGTGCGGGCGAACTGGCCGGTGCCGCTGGATGGAGTGAGCTGCTCGCCAAGCATGCCGGCGCCGAGTTGGCGTTCGATCCGGTGCCGTTCCAGCACCCGTTGTGGGTGCTGTACTCGTCGGGGACGACCGGTTTGCCGAAGGGCATCGTGCAGGGGCATGGTGGGATCGCGCTTGAGCACCTGAAAGCCCTTGCCCTGCAATGTGACTTGGGGGATGGCGACCGGTTCTTCTGGTTCACCACCACCGGCTGGATGATGTGGAACTTCCTGGTCGGTGGACTGCTGGTCGGGTCGGAGATCGTGCTGTGGGACGGCAGCCCCGGGTATCCGGACCTCGGCACCCTTTGGCGGTTGGCGCAGCGGCATCGGGTGAGCTACTTCGGCACCTCGGCACCGTTCGTGCAGTCCTGCCTGAAGCAGCATCTGCGGCCGCGCGATGAGCTGGATCTGAGCTCGCTGCGGGCCATCGGGTCGACCGGTTCGCCGCTCTCCCCCGAGGGGTTCCGCTGGATCGCCGAAGCGGTCGGGCCGGACATTCAGATCTGCTCGGTGTCGGGTGGGACCGATCTGTGTACCGCGTTCGTGGGTTCCGCGCCGGATGTGCCGGTGTGGTTGGGCGAGCTGTCGTGTGCCGCCCTGGGTGCCGCGGTGGCCGCCTACGACGAGCAGGGACGGTCGGTGGTCGGGGATGTCGGGGAGCTGGTGATCACCAAGCCGATGCCCTCGATGCCGCTGTACCTGTGGAACGATCCGGACGGTTCGCGCTATGCCGAGGCGTACTTCGAGATGTTCCAGGGTGTGTGGCGGCACGGCGACTGGATCGAGATCACCCCGCGCGGGTCCTCGGTGATCTATGGCCGGAGCGACTCGACGCTGAACCGCGGTGGGGTGCGGATGGGTACAGCGGAGTTCTACCGGGTGGTGGAGGGTCACGACGAGGTGGCCGATTCGCTGGTGATCGACACCACAGCGCTGCACGCCGGTGGCAAGGAAGGCGAGTTGCTGTGCTTCCTGGTATTGGCCGACGGTGTGGCGCTGCCGGACATCGAGCCGCTGCTGCGCGCCGAGCTGAAGACCGAGCTCTCGCCGCGGCACGTACCGAACCGGTTCATCGTGGTTGCGGCGGTGCCGAGGACGTTGAACGGCAAGAAATCTGAGGTCCCGGTGAAGCGGATCCTGGCAGGTACCGCCGTTGATCGGGCCGTGAGCAGGGATGCGCTGGCCAATCCTGAGGCGCTGGAACCGTTCATCGCGATGGCAGGGGGCGGCGCCGTTCTGTGATGTCAGCTGTTGTACGGTGTACGACACGTGGCCCTGGGGCCCCGGGAGGCTTCGCCTAGTCTGGTCTATGGCGCCGCACTGCTAATGCGGTTTGGGGCAACCCCCCATCCCGGGTTCAAATCCCGGAGCCTCCGCCAGGTCCGGCTTCGGTCGGGCCTGACAACTGAATACCGATGCGCCTGTAGCTCAACGGATAGAGCATCTGACTACGGATCAGAAGGTTGGGAGTTCGAATCTCTTCAGGCGCACTCGCTGACCTGCGCAAATCAACTGCTGTAGATCATCTTTTGGCGTGTGACCCATTGTGTGACCCATGGGCTCGCCTGGTTGCCGCTCCCGTAGACGCTGAGACCATCTACGACCTCAAGGGCGTTGACGGGCGTGCGAAGCTGCGCGTGGTGCCCGACGCGTGGGCTGGCCCGTTGGCCCGGGCGATGGTCGGCAGCGACACCCGGTCACCGGGTCCGCGGAAGGGGGGCGGGGTAACGGAGATCGACGTTCACGCGGTCCGGGACGCCACGGAGATGTTCGGGAATGACGACTACCGCTATGGCGGCGGCCGCCCGAAGCTGTGGGTGGCGAAGTACCTCGAGAGCGATGTGCTGCCGCAGGTCCAGTACATGGAACCGACGAAGCCGCTCGGCG
>JBOHEL010000445.1:0-4394 GCA_050700995.1 Sciscionella sp.
AGACTCGGTCCGGCTCCGACGACCACGTGGTCGGCAAGGAACGATTATGATTTGTACTGGAAGGCTTCTGCATAACCTTCCGCGGCTTGACGAGACTGTTGCACCATCGGGTTGGCGAGGGAACACTCGACACGCAAACAACGGAGGTGCTTCCCGTTACTTCTTCGGAACTGCGGCGCTGAATATCCGATCCATAGCTGTCGCTCCCGCTTGGAGCACTGGCCTGATCTGCTTGCGGTAGACCAACTCAGTCACAGCTGTGCTGCTGTGGCCGACCAGACGGGAGATCTCCTCTAGCGGAACGCCGTTGTCCGAGAGAAGGGAGACGAAGCTGTGACGCAGCTCGCGCGGAGTCCATCTGTCGGGGTCGAGGCCGTCTGCGCCACGGATGGCTCGCCGAAACTCTCGGCGGACGTGCGACGGATCGAGCGGTGTGCCCTGTGCCGTGCCAAAACTCACATGGGGTGGTGACCTGGGGCTTCGGTGACACCATGTGGTCATGGCATGATCGCAGACCGTGCTGTTCCGGCTGCTGTATCTGATCACGATCAGGCTGTTCGGCTGGCTCGGGCTACTCGCGAGCAGGACAGGGGCCAAGAACGTCGAGATCCTCATCCTGCGCCACGAGGTCGCGGTCCTGCGTCGTCAGGTGACCTCGCCTGACCTGGCCAGACCGAGCGATCCTGTCCGCTCTGACCCGGCTGCTGCCCCGCCCGCTGCGTCACCATCGACTCGTCACCCCTGCCACCCTGCTGGCTTGGCACCGCCGCTTGGTCACCAAGAGTTGGACCTATCCCAACCGGTCAGGCCGCCCCCCGATTGATGACGAGATCCGAGCTCTGGTGCTGCGCCTGGCACACGAGAATCCGTCCTGGGGGTACCGACGCCTCCAAGGAGAACTGGTCGGGCTCGGGCACCGCGTGGGCGTGGGCACGATCCGGCGGATTCTGGCCGCCGCACGGCTGGGCCCGGCGCCACGGCGTGCCGACGCTGGGTGGCGGACCTTCCTACGCGCTCAGGCCACCGGGCTGCTGGCCACCGATTTCTTCACCCTCGACACCATCGGGCTGCGCCGCCTTTACGTGCTGTTCGTCATGGAAGTGCGCACCCGACGGGTCCATCTCCTCGGGGTGACGGCTCACCCGAGCGTGGTCTGGACCACCCAGGCCGCCCGCAACCTCCTGATGGACCTCGGTGACCAGGTCAGCGCCTTCCGCTTTCTAATCCGCGACCGGGACTCGAAATTCACCGACGCCTTCGATGCCGTCTTCACCTCCGAAGGCATCGACATCGTCAAGATTCCTCCCCACACGCCCCGGGCGAACTGCTACGCGGAACGGTTCGTCGGCAGCGTCCGCGCCGAATGCACCGACCGGATGCTGATTTACCACGCGCGACACACCCACGCTGTTCTTGATCAGTACATCCGCCATTTCAATAACCACCGGCCACACCAGAGCCTGGGCCAACATCCACCAACCCACGATCCCGCCACCGTGACGCGCCTCGACGCCCCGATCCGACGTCACCGAGTCCTCGGTGGGCTGATCAACGAGTACCGGCGCGCAGCCTAACCTCGTCAGAGAAACACCTGGTCAACGCCTCGCATCAAGTTTCTGGCACGGCACAGGCCGTCATAGCACGGAAGCCAGCACTCCATGTGGATAGAGATCAACTCTAAGGTAATAGAGTGAATCTTGAAAAACAAACTGCCTGATCACCGGCGGTTTACACAGAGCGCGCCCGGCAGGATTCGAAACCTGCACCTTCTGATCCGTAGTCGCGACGCTGACGCCCGCATGGCAGGCGACCGGGCGTTTCACCGGCGCGATAGGCGCGGAAGCGGGCGCTAACGGCAGCTGGTGTCCCATAGTTCGTGGCCAGGACTGTGGCCAGAGATCAACTCGTGGGTCCGTCGTCGTGACGGCGGTGGGCGACGAGTGCCCGGGGTCCGAGCTCGACGAAGTCGGCGTCGTCGGGGTTGGACCCCGGCGGCCGGGCAACCACCGTGTTTGACTCGTGTCAGTTCACTGTCGGCTTGTCTGGGGGTTCTCGCCGTCCGGCCCGAGGACTTTTTTCAGCGGGATGCGCCGAACTCCTGTCGAACGGCTGCCAGCGTGGACCAGTGCCTCCCAGTAGCCATCAGCATCGCGCTGGACGACCATGTACTTGCCGTCGTCAAGCAGTAGGTAGTCCCCGCCTGGTTGCTTCCCAGGGTGGGGCCCGCTGGACTTGATGCCGCTATCGGAGAGCTGCTGGGCTAGCTTACTGAGGACCGCACTCGCATCATCCATGGGCAGGAGCGTAAGCCTGTTTCCCAGAAGATCCGAGCATGGACTCCCGGAGCTGGCTCGACTCGTTCGACCGCGGTCGGGGGACGTCCGGACCGGCGGCGTGCGGTGTAGTCCCACTTCCTGGCGACCTGTGGGGTTCCAGAAGTCGGCCACCGCCGCTGAGCATGGGCTTCACGCCGCTCGCTCGTACTCGTTGATCAAGCCATCAAGAACTGGACGGCATATGATCCGTTCGTAGCCGGAGTCGGCCACGGGGTGAGTCGGTTGGGGTGGGCGAAGGCCGCAGGCGCGGTGCGGTCGGCGGCCGTTGTAGTGCCGAATGTACTTGGTGAGCACCACACGTAAGTGCCGTTGGTTGAAGATCAACATGCGGTCAGTGAGTTCGGCTCTGACAGTGCGCACGAACCGTTCGGCAAAACAGTTCGCCGGCGGGCAACGGGGAGGAATCCGGACCACACGAATGCCCACATCGGCGAGGACGGCATCGAATGATGCGGTGAACTGGCCGGCCCGGTCGCGGACGAGGAACCGGAACTGGGTGACGCGATCGTCAAGATCCATCACCAGGTTGCGGACCTGCTGGGTGGTCCACCGGCCGTCGGGGTTGGTGGTCGTGCCCAGTAGGTGGACGGATCGGTTGCCGGCCTCCAAGACGAAGAACACGTAGATGCGCTTGAGCGTGACTGCGCAGTCGACGTGGAAGAAGTCGCAGGCCAGCATCGTCGATGCCTGGGTGCGCAGGAACTGCCGCCAGGTCGTGTCGGTGTCTCTGATCGGTGCCGGAGGTATCCGCAACCGTTGCAGGACGCGGCGGATCGTGGACGCTCCCACGCGGTGACCGAGCTTGAGCAACTCGCCTTGGATTCTCTGGTATCCCCAGTGGTGATTCTCTCTGGCTATGCGCTCGATCAACGAGGCCACCGTGTCATCGACGGGCGGACGTCCGATGCGATGGGGATACGTCCACTTTTTGGCGACCAGGCGACGATGCCAGCGCAGGATCGTGCCCGGTGTGACCAAGCGATGCTCCCGCAGCATCTGCGGCAACCTGCGGACAAGGGCGGCGAAGACCGCGCGATCCGCCCAGTCCAGGCGCGGCTTCGGGTTGGCTCTGCGTAGCACGGCGACTTCGTGGCGCAGCACCAGGAGCTCGATGTCCTTGGACGCCGGCGACCGGCCGAGCAACAACAGCAGGTTCAGCAGCGGGAGGAAGACAAGGTAGAGCAGACGCAACGACACGGCACACGATCATGCCCTACCAGCCGGGCCCGCCGATCTCCCAGGTCAGCGGCGCGGGCCGACTTCTGGAACCCCGCAGGTTCATGTTCCTTGGGTTCACGTTCCGGCCACGCCCGGCGCGACGCAAAGACGGCGGAAGATTCCTGTCGTTCACGCCCGCGATCAGCACCGACGCCCTGAAGAAGATCAGCAAAGAAGTCCGCAGCTGGCGGCTTCACCAGCGGATCACCCACACCTTCACCGACCTCGCCAAGGCGATCAACGCGATCGTGGCGGGCTGGATGCGCTACTACGGCCATATCTACCGGTCAGCGCTGTATCCCCTCCTGGGCCGCATCAACGCCTACCTGGTGCGCTGGATCCGCAACAAGTACAAACGGCTACGAGGATCAAAACCCGCCCACCGCAAACTGCAGGAGATCACCGAGCGGTATCCCGGCATGTTCGCGCACTGGAGATGGGTTCCCTCCGCCTGGTGACCAGGACGACAAGAGCCGTATAAGCCGAGAGGCTTACGTACGGATCTGTGGGAGCCCGGGGGTGAGATTCCCCCGGGCCACCCGACCGGCGAGCAGCCTAGCCACCAGAAGAAACACCTGGTCAAGGGTTTGCGTCGAATTTTGGCACCGTACAGGCTCTACGGGCTCACAGCGTTTGGCTCGAACTTCAATCTTGTGGTGGGCGTGGCCGCCCGTTACCTCGACGCCGCGGTCCGCGGGTACACGAGGGTCGTCCCGCCGCCACCACCACCGAACCCAGATCTGCAGTGGTTGTCGCGCTTCGCAACAACCACACGGAGGTCGGCGTATCGCACTGCGCATGTCACTGGCATTTCCGTGGCGCTCCACACCACCGGCACTC
>JBOHEL010000446.1:0-4384 GCA_050700995.1 Sciscionella sp.
CCGCATCGCCGAGGACGGGCAACCCGAATTCATCCCACCCCCCTGGCTCGACCCACCACAAACACCCCGCCGAAACCCAATCCACCAACGCGAATAACACCGGGCTTGTCGGGCTGTGTAGCACCCCGCCGCAGGCGAATGAAGCCGTGCCGGGTCCTGCATCCGGCATGTTCTTCCTCGGTGGAGACCCTTGGTGGACAGGAGCGTCTATCTACGCAACCCTGGTGGTCGGGTGCTGCGCAACCGAGTGCGCGGCACCCTGAGCACAAGGAGCGTCAGCACTATGGAATGGACCGGCGTGAGGTATGCCGACAAGCCAACGGTCGAAGCCGAGACGTGGATCGACGCCCCGCCGGAGAGCGTGTGGCAGGTCGTTGCCGATGTCGAGTTGATGCCCGAGTTCAGCGACGAACTGCAGTCGGCCGAGTGGTGCGACGGTGCGGAAGGCCCCGCGCTCGGGAACGCCTTCGTCGGGCGCAACAAGCACCAGGCACTCGGAGAGTGGGAGACCACGTCCTACATCGTCGAATGCGAGCGGCCTAGGGTGTTCAGCTGGGCTGTGCAGGACGTCGCCAGCCCCACGGCGACCTGGCGGTTTAGCCTCGAACCACGTGACGGCGGTACGCAGTTGCGGCAATGGGTGCGGATCGGTCCCGGTCGGTCCGGGCTGAGCATCGCTATCGAGAGGACGCCCGAGAAAGAGCAGAAGATCGTGTTCGTGCGGATGTGCGAGTTCGAGGGCGCACTCAGTTCCACGCTGTCCGCGATCAAGAAGCGGGTCGAGGGCTCCCGGAACGCTGAGGCCTGATGCGGACCGCGACCACGATCGAGGCTTCCCAACCGGGCGCGCTCGACTTCGCGCTCGAGGCCGAGAAGCTCGGACTCGACATCTGCTGGGTCGCGGAAGCCTGGGGCTCGGACGCACCGTCGGCACTGGGATACCTGGCCGCGCGCACCGACCGGATGCTGCTGGGGTCGGGGATCATCCAGCTAGGCACCCGCACGCCCGTCGCGATTGCGCAGGCCGCGCTCACGCTCGCGGAGATGTCCGAGGGCCGGTTCCTGCTCGGACTGGGGGCTTCCGGCCCCCAGGTCATCGAAGGCCTGCACGGGGTCCCCTTCGGTAAGCCGCTCTCTCGTATGCGGGAGACGGTGGACATCATCCGGCAGGCGTTCGCGGGTGACAAGGTCAGCTATTCGGGCAGCCGATTCCAGATTCCGCTGCCTGGCGGCGGGGGGCGGCCGATGCGGCTCTCGATCGCCGCGAATCCAGGAATCCCGATCTATCTCGCGACGTTGTCCCCGAAGCTGCTTGAGCTGACTGGTCGGATCGCCGACGGCTGGCTCGGCACGAGCTTCGTCCCGGAAGGCGCGGCTGCCTACTTCACCCACCTCGACGCCGGGTTGGCCGCTACCGGCCGCTCGCGCAAGGACATGGACATCTGCCAGGGGGCCGAGGTCGCCTTCGCAGCCGACGAGGACGAGTTGCGGGAGATGATCGTCGGACGTAAGAAAGGGTTGGCCTTCAGCCTCGGCGGCATGGGTTCGGCCAGCACCAACTTCTACAACGGCGCCTACAGCAGACAGGGCTGGTCCGAGGTCGCGGCGGCGGTACATGAGCGCTGGCAGGCCGGTGACAGGGAAGGCGCCGCGCACCTTGTCACCGACGAGATGGTGCTGGCGACCACGCTGATCGGCACGGAGGAGATGGTCAGGACGCGGCTGGGCGTGTGGCGTGACGCGGGCGTCGACACCGTCCGGCTTTACCCCGCCGGGGATACGATCGACGCCAGGCTGCAGACGCTGGCCCGCGCGCTCGACCTTGTTCGTGCCGTCGGCTGACTCGATCGCGACAGATGTCAGTAGAGGTTGTCGATCACAGCGCCGACGACCTGTTCGGTGGAGGCGGTGCCGCCGACGTCCGGCGGCAGGATGCCAGCGCTTGTGGTGGCGTCGATCGCGTTGCGGACGCGGCAGGCCTCCTGCGCCAGGCCGAAATGGTCGAGCATCAGCGCGGCACTGCCGATCGCGCCGATCGGGTTGGCCAAGCCTCGTCCCGCGATGTCGGGGGCGGATCCGTGTACAGGTTCGAACATCGAAGGGAACCGTCGCTCTGGGTTCAGGTTGGCCGACGCCGCGAGACCCAGGCTGCCTGCGAGCGCCGATCCCAGGTCGGAGAGAATGTCGGCGTTGAGGTTGGATGCGACCACCACCGAAAGGTCCTCGGGCCGCAGCACGAACTTGGCAGACATCGCGTCGACAAGAATGCTTTCGGTCTGCACGTCGGGGTAGTCCCCCGCTAGGCGGGCGAAGATCTCGTCCCACATCACCATGCCGTACTGCTGGGCGTTGCTCTTGGTGACCGACGAGACCTTCTTCCGTGCTCGAGTGCGCGCGAGTTCGAAGGCGAATCGCATGATCCGCTCGCAGCCGTGCTCGGTGAACAGTGCCGTCTGTAGGGCCACCTCGTGGCCGGGGCCGCGCCCGGAGAGGTTGCGTCCGCCGAGGCCCGCGTACTCCCCTTCGCTGTTCTCCCGCACGACGACCCAGTCCAGCGGGGTATTGTCAGCCTTGCGCAGCGGCGAGGTGACGCCAGGGTGGAAGTGCACGGGCCGCACGTTGGCCCACTGGTCGAAGCCCTGGCAAATCCTGAGCCGCAGCCCCCACAGACTGATGTGGTCGGCAACCGAGGGCCAGCCGACGGCGCCGAAGTAGACGGCATCGAATTCCCGCAGGGCGTCGAGCCCGTCCTCGGCCATCATCCTGCCGGTCTTGGCGTAGTAGTCGCATCCCCACGGGAACTCGGTCCAGTCGAAGGCAAACGCGTCGTTGGACGCTTTGGCCAGGGTGTCGAGGACGGCCCGTCCGGCGGCGACTACCTCGCTTCCCACACCGTCGGCGGGGATCGCGGCGATCGTGATGGCACGGGTCGTGGCAGGTGCTGACATCGATGTGGCTCCCTGGTGCTGTGGGTCATACGGGGACAGATCAAGTGAAGCCCACACGCCGGCGGCCGTCCAAGACGAGCTTCCGATTCGATTCATCGCTTCGGCCTATGTCTGCTGATAGGAGAGGTATTGCCCGCCCTGATGGGCGCGGGCCGTAGCAACGAATGCCCGCGCGGTCGGAGTGAGTGGGGCCGGCCTGGTGATGAGGGCGACGTGCAGCCGTGCGGCATGGTCGATCCTGGCTACGTTCGCACCGGCACGGCGGGCGAGTGGAGCCCATGCGGCGGGCAGCACTGCGAGACCCGCGCCCTGCATCACGAGCGGCAGGATCGACGTGCGGTGGGCCACCTCTGCCACGATTCGGACATCGTCGGCAGTAGCGAGCACGTCGTCGACTACCTGCCGCATGAGGCTGCCTGGCGGAGATGCGATGAACCTCGTACCGGACATCTCGGCCAGCGGTATTGGGTCAGTGTCCGGAATTCCGGCTCCGGCGGGGCCGACGAGGACAAATTCCTGAACCTCGAGCGGAATCACCTCGACTCCCGGTGGCCGGAGCCGCGCTGGCGTGCCGACTACGCCGAGCTCACACCGGCCCTGCTTGACCTGCCGCACGACGTCGTCCGGGGTGAAAGCGGCATCGGCGCGGACCGTCACACCCGGATACCGCCCGACGAACTGGCGGGTGAGCGTGCCGAGCGGCTCAATACCCGGCGAGGGCATCGTCACCAGTTCCACGCGACCCCGCTGCAGGCCCTTCATCGACTCGATCGCCGCTCGCGCCGTGCGGAGGTCGCGCAGGACCTGCCTCGCGGGTTCGACCAGTTCCGAGCCCGCGGCGCTGAGCACGACCCCGCGGCCGATCCGGTGGAACAGCTGCGTTCCGAGCTCGCGTTCGAGAGTGGCGATGGCCTGTGAGAGGGACGGCTGGGCGAGATGTAGTGCCTGTGCGGCGCGGCCGAAACCATCGTGATCGACGATCGCTAGGAAGTACTCGAGTTGGCGCGCGTCCATAGTCTGCACTCCTGCTGCACGTATCGGGGCAGGTCACACGATAGCGATTGGCCCAGCCTATGACTCGGGTAACGAGCTTGTCTTGGACGACCGATGCGGTCCGGGGTCACTGTCTACCCACGTTTGCAGCCTCGTGGAGGAGGAATGATGGACGAAGAGTATCACTGAGTAAGGCCAGGAAGGCCCCCGTAAATAATCGGCCTCCTCCTCGCATGCTCGATCATCCTCGCGAATTACACTCAGTCACCGGCATTGGTTATCACGATCATGAGGGTCATTCAGAACGATCGACGTCAGTGCACTTCCCAGGCGATCACTTCTGTCGAAGCTGAACGTCTCCGCAGGTCAGGACCGTGAGTACTTTCGTCGGCTATAGCTGACGAAAGTACTCACGGTCGCTATACAGCACTTTTGAATAATTT
>JBOHEL010000447.1:0-4374 GCA_050700995.1 Sciscionella sp.
CTGTTCTGCCCATCCCAACATGATCGCCGGAACAGGCTGTGAGTGTCAGCGATGTGCTGAAACATCAAGTGTCAGCGATGTGCTGAACTCAGACATCGGTTATAGCCGACGAAAGTACTCACGGCATGTTGAGTGCGCGGCGGGTGAAGTCCACTTCGATCGCGGTCTGCTTGATGGTCTCGGCTACCACGAAAGAACCATGGCCCGCGTCGTAGAAGTAGGTCTCGAACGCCTGCCCTCGCGTGGCAAGACGGTCGAGGTAGTTGTGGATCTGCCTGATCGGGCAGCGCGGGTCGTTCTCCCCTGCCACCACGAGTACCGGAGCCTTGACACTATCCACATAGGTCAGTGGTGAGCAGGTGGTATACAGCTGCGGAAGCTCTTCCGGCGAACCTCCGAACAGCGCGCGGTCGAAGGCTCGCAAAGGTTCCATCTCGTCCTCGTACGCGGCAAGGTAGTCGGCAACCGGCACACCAGCTACGCCTGCTGCCCAGCGCTCCGGCTGGGTGCCGAGAGCGAGCAGTGTCAAGTAACCGCCCCAGGAAGCGCCGTTGACGACGCATTTGTCTACATCGGACAGTCCACTGGCGACCGCCCAGTCGTGCACCGCGCCGATATCCTCCAACTCGGTGAGCCCTGGCCTGCCTTCGATGGCGTCCCGCCAGGCTGAGCCGTATCCGGTGGAGCCGCGGTAGTTCACGTGCACCACGGCGAAACCCGCGTCCAGCCAGACGGCGCGGTATGCGGAGAACCTGTCCTCGTCGGCCGCTTGGGGCCCACCATGGATGCTGAATATCGTCGGCAGCGGGCCATGGGACTCGCCCGTGGGGCGTGCGACAAGTGCGTGCACCTGGCCTGCTGGAGTGTCAACCAGTTGGTCTGCCAGTGCGACCGAGGCGGGCGCCGCTGCACCCGGCGGCTCAAGCAGCAGCCTGTCGGTGCCGTCAGCTGCGAGGGTCCGCACGACGGGAGGCTGCGCCGCGCTCGACCATGAGTACTCCACGGAGCCGTCGTTGCGGGCGCCCATGGCGCTGATCGCGCCCGGTTGTGTGTCCACTGTGGACAAGGTCATGTCATGCAGGTCGAAGCGGTGCAGCGTGTTGCGCGCGGAATGGGTATGCGCGATCAGCAATGCAGAGGCGTCCGGATACCAGTCCGCGGTGATCTCTCCTGGCAGGTCGAGCAGGATTTCGGTCTCCGTGTCCTTGGCGACGTCCCAGATGAGCAGCTCCTCCTTCCCTCTGCGCTCATGCACCACCAGCAGCTGAGGGTCGCCAGGCAGGGGAGCGAACGTCACGGCGTCAAGGCCCTTGCCTTCGCCGTCCCACTTTTCGGCCACCGCCTGCCCATCAACGGTTGACAGCACCCGTAGCGCGGGATGGCGGCTGTCGCCGTGCTCGGAATGCGAGATCGCCAGCAGCCGCTCGTCCTCAGACAGGGCCGCGACACCACCGTGGTGCTCGCTGGCATACACAACCTCGGCAGGCGATTCACCACGGGCGAGCCAGATTGTCGTGCCGTCGTCGGTCGCCGCGGCGGCCGCGGTCACCGACCGGCCCAGCGCCAGACCTGCCGGGTATCCAGCGTGGGTGCCGGGCAGCGCGGGCAGCGCGGGGCCACCGGCGAACGGCACTCGCTGCCAGGTACCGAACTCGTCACCGTCCGTGTCGTCGAACCACCAGATGCGCTCGCCGTCCTTGTCGATCGCGCCATGCATCGTGCCGTGCGGGCGGTCAGTGACCTGCCGGTGCTCCCCGGTGACACGGTCCCATGCGTAGATCTCCCATACGCCGCTGGCGTTGGACACGTAGGTGTTGCGATGCTCCGCGTCATCGGCCCATTCCGGCAGCGACACCCTCGACGCGGTGAACCGGGCGCGCCAGCGACCCTCCGCTTCGGTGTCAGCGAACAACTGCTGGGGCACACGGGCTGCTGGGTAGTCGGTCACGGTGCTAGATCGTGCCAGGCCCACGGCTGGTGTAACTCAGAAGGTATCCCGCGTCGGCGCCGAGCCGTTCGAGTGGGGTTTGCGGCGTTGCGCCGCGCCGTCATGCAACTATGGTCAGTGAGGATCCCGCTGAGTTGGGTGCGGCTAGGAGGTTCGGGTGGCCGACTGGGATGGCCGCGGGCTTCCGCCGGTGGCGAGGGCGCGTGTTGACCGGTTCGCGTCGTCCGGTTTGCGAACTTCGCTGCTCTCTGTCCCCGGTGCTGTTGGGGTCGAGGCGGCAGGGTTCACACCGGTCGGCGAGGTCATGGGATGCATCGTGGAGCGAGTCGGGTTCTACTCGACGCTGGGCATGACCGTCAACGATCAGCTCGCGCCGTACCGGGAAGCGCTCAGACATGGCTACGCCATGGCGCTGGAGCGGCTGAAGCTTGAGGCCAAGGGGATAGGCGCCGACGGTGTCGTGGGGATCAAGCTGTCCGCCAAGCAGGTCGGGGAGA
Source organism: Sciscionella sp. (assembly GCA_050700995.1). GTDB lineage: Bacteria > Actinomycetota > Actinomycetes > Mycobacteriales > Pseudonocardiaceae > JBOHEL01. The sequence goes on from JBOHEL010000447.1 coordinate 2,446, forward strand.
ACACACGGGAGTTCGTCGCGCTTGGCTCGGCGGTCCGCGCGGAGACGCGGCAGCGGCCAGGGACGCTGTTCACCACCGAGTTGGCAGGCCAGGATGTAGGCAAGCTCATACAATCCGGGTGGGTCCCGGCCACAGTGGCGATCGGGATCGGCGTACTGGCGTATTACAGTTACAACGCGCAACTGCAGACCACGGTCTGGGCGGGCAACACCGAGGTCGACGCCTACACCGATCTCGTCACCAGGGTCAGGGCGAATGCTCGCAAGGAATTCCGCCAGAAGGTGAAAGCATCCGGCGCGGACGGCGCTATCGTCTCCCGGATGTCGCTGTCCATGTGGCCCCTCGGAGACGTCGCCCTCGCGAGCGTCGCGACCGTTTTCGGCACCGCTATCTGCCAGTTCCACAAAGGACGTACCGCGCCGACCTCAGCTCTGACCATCCTCCCTCTCGACAAGCAATGAGGAGTCCTCAATGACCACCGCGGATCCCACCGCGCAAGGCATCCCGGAAGACGCGATGCGGCGCCTTGCCGAGATGCGGCCAGGAAAAGGCACCAGTCTGTTCACCTCGGATCTTAGCGTCAACGAGTTCCTGCTGGTTCGGGAAGCCGGCTTCCGGCCAGTCGGCCTGGTGCTGGGTTCGAGCATCTATCACGTCGGATTCCAGATGGGACGGTGGAGCAAGAACCAGGAGCTTGGCACGCTTTCCACCGCGATGTACCACGCCCGCGAGCTCGCGATGTCGAGGATGGAGGCGGAAGCTGATGTGCTGGGTGCCGACGGCATCGTCGGTGTCCGCCTTGAGATTGAGTTCAAGGAGTTCGGCAACGATCTCGCCGAGTTCGTCGCCGTCGGCACCGCGGTCAAGGCGGACGAACCAGGGCAATGGCGGAACAACACGGGGCAACCATTTACCTCCGACCTTTCCGGGCAGGATTTCTGGACGCTCGTGCAATCCGGTTACGCGCCGCTGGGAATGGTGATGGGGTCGTGCGTTTACCACATCGCACACCAGCGACTGCGGCAGACGATGAGCAACATCGGTCAGAACGTCGAAATCCCCCAGTTCACCGAAGCGCTTTACGACGCGCGCGAGCTGGCGATGAGCCGGATGCAGGCGGAAGCCCAGCAACTGCAGGCGGAAGGGATCGTGGGCGTGCAGTTGCTGTCGCTGCCGCACCGGTGGGGCGGGCACACCACCGAGTTCTTCGCGATCGGCACCGCGATCAAACCGCTGCGCGCGGACCATCACATTGCCAAGCCGCAGCTCGTGCTGCCACTGACCGACAAATGAGCTCCGGATCGGGCTTTGAAGGCTCTGGCGAGTTGCATCAGGTGGTGGCCGCGCTCCGCGCCGACCGCGCCGATGTCGAGTCCTACACCCGCGTGCTGTCGAACACTCTTGGCGACGCGCTGCCTGCTGGCATGGTCGAGGTCGAGCGGCGCCGCACCTTCGCCGATCGCGTGGCAGGGCGGGAGGGGCAGCCGATCTCGGTGCGGGTGAACACCAGCGACCGGCAGCTCGCCCTGAGCGCGGGCAAGCACGGTGGGGTCACGGCGGAGATCCGGCAGGTCGTGCGCGATGTGGCGATCAGCCGCAAGGAGGTCGGCATCGACGAGTGGCTCGTTGCCTTCGCCGAGGAGCTCACCAAGCTGGCCGCCCGCGACACCCGCGCCCGCGACGCGCTGACCCGCCTGCTGAACAACTGACAGCTACGGGTGGCCGTTCTTGGGACGCCTGGCGGTTCCCTGTGCCGGTGTCGTCATACCGGCACGACTTCCAGTAGATCATCGAGACCGACGAGATCGCTGGCATTGCGGGTATACAAGCGGGCGTCGTGGGCGTGGGCGGTCGCGGCGATGAGAAGGTCCATAACGCGCGCGCTATCCGGCGTGGTCCGCCCACGAGAAACGGCCTGGTCGGGGGCTC
>JBOHEL010000448.1:0-4363 GCA_050700995.1 Sciscionella sp.
GGAGTTCCACGCGGTCGCGTAACGGGGGGCACTTCAGCTCAACACAGCACCTCAAGAGCCTTGAGCGGTGAGACTGGGCGGGTCACGGCGGCGGAATGCAGCACGCTCCGCGGCCCGTGACCGTCGGTGCGGAAGGCCATACTGAGGGCCATGACTCGCGATGCCGTCTTGGCGATCTGCCTCGATCTGCCGGCGGCTGAGGAGACATACCCGTTCGGAGATGAGGTCGCAGTGTTCAAGGTCGGCGAGAAGATGTTCGCGCTGGTGCCGCTGTCCGGGGAGTCCGAGTCCGTCAACCTCAAGTGCGACCCTGCGCGGGCGCTCGAACTGCGCGACGCGTACCCCGGGATCCGGCCCGCCTATCACCAGAACAAGCGGCACTGGAACACCGTGGACCTCGACGGCTCGGTCGAGGACGACGTCGTGCACGGCCTGATCGCGGACTCCTACGACCTGGTGGTTGCGGGGCTCCCGCGTTCGATCCGCGCGGAGGTGGCACCGGACTGAGCGTGGACGGTAGCGGTATGACGCGAGAAGGCATGACCCGGAGAGTCATGGCTGAAGCAACAGGCCTCGTGACTTCCTCATGAGGTCGTGGTCGAGTCCGCGGTGTCTTCGGCTACTCGAATCGCAGGCCGCGACGGGGGCGTCGAGCTCGCCGACCCCGTGGACCGATCGGCTTTCGGTGCTCGCGATGCGGTCTTGGAATCGTCGTCAGGTGACACGGCGATGGGCGCGTGTTCGCGGCTGGCGACCAGCTCAAACGCGCCGGTTCGTAGGTAGCGATGAGGGCGCCGGTGCTGGTCGGGGAGCAGTGACACAGCCGCAGTGTGGCTTGGGAGCCTTCGGCGAACAACCGGCGTCCGGTGCCGAGCACGACCGGGGCAACCATCAGCAGGTACTGGTCGATCAGGTCGGCGGCCATCAGCGCCCTGATCAGGACGCTGCTGCCCATGATCACCAGGTTCGCTGCGGAGTGCCGTCGCAGTTCGGCGACTGCGGTCGCAACGTCGCCGTGCAGCAATGTCGAGTTCGGCCAGTCGAGGGCAGCAGCGGAGTCGCTTGAGACGACGTACTTCTGAGTGTTGTTCAGCGCGCCCTTGAACGGACCACCCTGGGCGTTCCAGGACGCTAGGAGATCCTCATAGCTGCGGCGGCCGAAGAGCCATCGACTGGCGCGTTAGCACCGCCAAGCGGACCTGAGGAGGGGCCCCAACCGTCGAACGCGGCAAGGCAACCGTTGTCGTGTCGGGCAGTTCCCGTGGCCGTCAGTGGGCAGAACCCATGGCCACCAACGGGCAGTTTCGTGACCGCCTACGGGCAGTTTCTCGTGGCCGCCGACAATGGAGTGGATCGACTCGGGACTAGACGTTCGGTTCGACGCGGAGTTCACGACGCAGGTGGTCGGCTGCCTCGAGTCGGACGGCGACCTCGAGAAGTTGGTCGACGCGCACGCCTACCGGCAGGCGATGATCGACAACATGGACTACTAAGCCGCCATCAGGCTCCCGCACCCCCGGGCCGCCAACGGGACTCGTCGCAAGCGAGCAGGGGCGGTCTAGGTTCGACGGTTCTCGCGGGCACCACGGAAACCTGCGGTACCCCCGCCACTGAAGGGACGGTCATTCCGCGAATGCGCGATCAGGCACCCGGCCTTCGGCACCACGTGCCGTCGGACACAGCCTCATTCGCTACGGATCACTGCGCGGCGAAGGTGACTACGCCACGAGCTCGCCGGTGAGGCGGACGAGCAGACGCATGTGCATGCCCGCCTCGGGTGGGTTCACCCGATCGACAACGAGCTCGAATGGGCGCTCCATGATCCGGTGTACATAGTCGAGCAGTGGGTCCGGGACATATCCGAGACGGTCACCGGTTTGCCTCACCAGAAGGGCACGCTCGTTGAACTCGTTGTCTGGCTCGCAACGCAGTTCAAGACGATCGCCTGACTTCAGGTCGTCGATCGCGGCGCGCTCCTCGGACGTCAGGTGTCGGATGCCGTGAACAAGGAACGGCAGGCTGACAGGTCCCGGTTGGGGCAGTGGAGTCAACTCGTAGGTGTCGCCAGTGCGCCCCCCGCCCGACACCGCGAGCACTTCAAGCGGCTCAGCCTCTGCGCCCAAGCCCAGCTGCTCCAGCGTTTCGGCCCGCTCGGGCCGATGAGGGTCCATGACCCGCTCGGCGAAGATTGGGAAGAGCGACTCGCTCTCGTGCACTCGTCCGAGCGGAAGTCCCGGCAGAGCTCGCGTCACGCCGTCGTCGTACTTGAAGCGGAAAGTGTGCCCGTCGTGGCTCAAGACGCCCACGCGGCTGTAGCGACGGGTTGCGGGGTCCTGCCGACTGACAAGGAGTTCATCAGTCCTCAGCAGCGTCGCCATGGCACAACCTCCTCTGATTCTCGAGCATCACCTGCTCCATAAAGGTAGACGCGACCTCCGACATTCTCCCTTGAGGCGCTTCAAGTGTCTCCCGAATAGAGACCCCGTCCAAGGCAGCGACCCGCGCCACCCAGAGATCTGCACCACTGCGCCGAACGGCCTCAAGCGCCAGGTCCACGAGCAGCTGCTTTCGTGGCGAGAACGGATTCGCTCGCCCTCGACGCGCAAAGGCCACGGGATCCTTGTCCCGTCTGTTGTCGTCTGTCAGCCCGGCGCCCAACGCGCTGCCATGGTCGTAGGTCGGTGCGAGGAAGCGTGCGCCGTCGCTCTGACGCTCCAGGATCGCCCAGTTGCCCGGATGCCGGTCGCCGTTCCCGACCAGGGCGTCGAGGACCAGGCAGCCGGCGAACACGGCGAATCCTGATAGACCACTGACCCCCGGTGGGGCCTCGACGTGTTCGAGGACCTGCTCCATGGAGTCGAGCGTGTAGCCCTCGTCGAGTCGCATGCGACCACCATCGGAATCGGACCCGGCGGATGGCCGACGTTGGTAGCCCTCCACCTCGGGCAGATAGGTCGTGCCGGAGTTCAGGTTGAAGCCGTGGGGCGTGACGTTGCGGGAGATCAGCCCGGGTTCGCCATCGAGTATCGCGAACCTGCACTCCGCCGCGGGTAGGTCGATCGCGGCGGCGAGGCGCGAGGTGAAGACCTCGGCACAGTCCGTCAATGCCGCTTCGGAGACGTCGCCAGTCGTCTGGCGGTACTTCCACAGCCAGTGTTGATCGCGCGGCGCGTCGGCGTCCTCTGCGATCCACCGCTTGTTCTTGTCGCGCCCGCCCGGCTCGTCACGGATGACGGTCCAGGCCGACACGTCGATCTCCACTGCTCTCCTTCACCCGGGTGACTCTGACGGTAGTGATGATCTCCGATAACAGTGGTCAGGTCCGTCGGACTGCCGCGCGGGCGGTGGTCGCGACGGCGAGGTCGACGCCCGTGATCTCCCGCCAGCGGACGCGCCAAGCGCCGGCGAGTTGCTCGAGGACGTCGAGGGTCGCGCTGTTGGCAGGCGGCGGGGAGAACCGGTCGTGTCCGCTTCGCCACCCGAGCGCGAACAACAGGTCACTGATCTCGCTGCGCCACTCCTGGGCCGGTGCGCCGCTGCCGGCCACGGCGAGTGCCATCCAGCCCGCTTGGCGCTCGGCGTCCTTGGTGCCCAAGGGGAGTCGTCCGACGATGTGACGCCACAGTGCCTCCGTGCCGGCACATCGGATGGCGACGGCGGTCGGAGACAGTCGGCCCTTGCGGACACTGACCAGTCCGAGGGCGCGCGCGGTCATGCGGATGTCGGCGACGGGGAAGGTGAGGTTCTCGCGGTTGGCCTTACCGATCCACCATTCGCTGATGCCGCTACGCTCGGCGACCTGCTCGACCACCGCAGGCGGCAGGTAGCCGGCAGCGGTCAGCGCGACGCCTTCGCCGATGACGTCGAGGAAGGTCCGGTAGGTCTCGGTCAGGCGTGCAGCCTCGGCGTCGGTGACGTCGGCCGGGCCATGGGAGAACGGGCGACCCAGCACCTCGCGCAGCAGTCGGATGCCGCGGTGTTCGAGTTGCTCGGCCAGGTCGGCCAGCTCGTCAGTGACCGCGACGGGCTCGGCGACCGCGACTGCCAGGGCGGTGTTGGTCTCCTCGGCGTCGAAGTGGTCGGGGTGCCAGTCGATCGGCAGCCAGTCGCGCGCGTGCTCGGCGTCATCGAAGTTGGCGGGGAGAAGTGCGTCGTCGTGCCCGCTGCGCACCCAGGCGGCCAGCTCCTCGTGACCGCCGATGCCGCCGCAGTCCTCAGGCGGGCAGGCCATCCGACCGCCGGTGCAGCGCGCCGTCGGGGGTGGCTCGTCGAACACGTCCTCAACCACCAGCCTGTGGTCCCAGCCCTCGCCGAAGTCGTACTCATACCAGAGCTCGTCGCCCTTCTGGGCGAGGAGCTGATC
>JBOHEL010000449.1:0-4361 GCA_050700995.1 Sciscionella sp.
CACCCGGTCGCAGGTGTCGGTGACGGCGAACATCTCGACCGGCAACGTTCGCTCGGCGTGCACCTGGTGCTGCACGGCCGTCACGGCGTCGATCAGCGCGTCGTAGAGCGCCGCCGAGCACTCGGGTGCCTTACTCATCGCGCGCCCCCGTCCTGCTCGATGGCGTCGGCGCCCAGCACCCAGCCGGTGCGACCCGTGGCGTCGACGGTGGCCAACACCAGGTCGCCGATCCCGTCGGCGAGGTGGTCGGTCACGGCGGTGACGGTGAGGTCCCCGGCACGGCCTGCGAGGTGGATGTGGCGGCCTAGCAGGGTTTCGGCCGTGGTGCGGGGTTGGGATGCGATAATGGTGGTTCCCATCGGTCTCTCCTTTGCTTTCGATGGGGCGTTGCGGGTCGGGCGTTTGCGGCGTCCGGCCCGCGCTTGCTGTCAAGGGCGGTACGTTGCGGAAATGACTCCGCTGTGGTTGCAGATCGCGGCACTGTTGGTCGCCGCCTTGTCGTTGGCCGTGGCATTCAGCGCCGAGTGGCGTGCACGCCGAGCCACCCGAACCGCCCAGGGCGCCGAACGTGACTCGGCTGAGGCGCTACGCCGACTGGCGGCGGTCGATGGAGTCGCGGGTACCGTGGACGGCAGGTTCGCGTGGGTGTTCAACCCGGTCGGGCCGAACCTCGGAGCCTTGCGGAACCTCGGACCCGACACCGCGACTGGCGTTGAGATCATCTCGCCGGATCGGCGTATCAGGGTGGCGGACATCAATGCTTCCCCCCGCGAGATAGCGCCGAACGCATCCATCCCCGTGATCCACTTGCACGGCCTGGGCTCGACACCGACGTACGAAGTCGTGATCCAGTGGGATCAGCACCCCGACCCGTTCGCCGTTCCGCTACCAATCGGCGGCAACTGATCACGGCCATCACGGCGTTACCGACCGCGCACAGGGTGACGAACACCAGCACAAACGTCTGAAAGCTCACGGTCGCTCCCTTCTTTCAATCCCGGCGTCGGGGCCGCGCTTGTGTTGTGGGTCAGGCGGTGCGGCGGTGGCGGCGCTTGGTGCCGCCGCGCACCCAGGCGTCCACGTCGTCTCGATGGATGCGCCAGTTGCAGTTCACGTCGGATTGGTTGCCGCGCAGCTCCTCGCGGCGTAGCGCCAGGCGCACGGTGTCGACGTGGCGGCGGGAGTAGGCCGCGACCTCGGGCGCCGTCATCCAGGGAGACGGCGGGGCGCTCATGCCGCGTCCCTTAATAGCAGCTGCTCACGATTCTTAACACCAAGCGCGTTACAGATGCGAACATAGACAGCGGGGCTGATGGTCTTGCGACGCCCGCGCTCGATATGGCTGATGTAAGGGGCACTGACCTTGCAGACCTGAGCGAATCTGGCTTGGTTGAGTCCTGACAGCTTGCGCAGGTGCTGCATCAGCTCCGCGTTGATGGGAACGCTGGAGGTGTATTCAGTGGGGTAGCCTGGCATGCCAACAAGCTACAGCTAACTACACTCAAATGTCAACGCTCAGTAGTGACCTGGTATTACATACAGCACACTACTGGACATGACAGGAGTTACCCGGCAGTATGTGGTCCATGGACACGCAAGAGCCCAGTCCCCGCCTCGGGGTGCGAATGGCCGCGGCTCGAAAGCGTCTAGAGATGAGCCAGAGTGCGGCAGCACGCGCGGCCAAGGTCAGCCGACCAACATGGAACAAGTGGGAGAAGGACAAGGCGACTCCAGAGGACTACAACCACATCAAGATCGAGAGGACGCTCGCATGGACTCCCGGAGATGTCCGGGTGATCTTCGACGGGGGCGAGCCCACAACCACCGAACCGTCCGCCGAGCCGGACGGTTCGGCCACTTCGGAGCCCTCCGGGTTCGTCAACATCGAAGCGCATGCGCTGATCCTGTACCGAAAATGGCGCGATGAAGGCGATGAGGCGTTCATCGACGCCGGTAGCGAGCTCGCCAAGAAGCTGCAGGACGACGCTGCCATAAGGAAGATCTACCGGCGCGTGAACGAGCTGGCCGAGGAGGCGCACGGCGATGTCCACATCAAAGACGCGCGCTAGGCCATTCGAGTCTGGCCGTTCATACCAATCGCCCATTCAGCCTATCGACCTTGATAACGCCAAGGTCTACAACGGTGACGGTGAGTGCACTCCCTCTTTCTCTGATCACCATCATTCCCCTCGTTGTCTTCGCGGTCGGCACAGTGCTCGCCGTGCGGTTCGACCGAAGACGCACCACCGCGCAGCTACGCACCGAGATGGAGGATCTGCGGTATCGACTCGAAGCGCAGGGCGCGCTGCCGCGAGTACCTCGGCAGCACAGTCCCCTTCGTGTCAAGAAGACTCGGGATCGCGGTGGCCTGCGCGCGGTACCCGTGGTCGCCGCGTTGGTCGCCGCGTGTGGATGGTTCGTCGGATGGGCGCGGCTTCATCCGGCCCCGGCCGCACTGATCGGAAGCACCTTCGTGGCAGCCGGACTGACGATCCCCCTGCTGATGCTGGCTCCGACCACCGATGGAATCCAGGCGATCCCGCCGCCGCACCAGTCGAGCAGCCCGCACAATCCTCCGGCAACGCCGAGCACCACGACCCTTCCGGAGCCCGTTACGACGATTTCCGGCGTCCCGGTCGCTCCCGTCGCGACGGTGCTACCGCCGATGACCGTGTACGCGCCCGGCAACGCGGTACCCGTGAACGATGTCGACACGAGTATCGTGCCCGTGCTGATGACGACGGCGTCGCCTTCGGTGCAACAGCTTCCGGCGACAACCATCATCCACACCACCATCACCGCGCCGCCGCCCACGCCGAACGGCTGCATGCTGCCGTTGCATCTAGATCCAACACTGCGCCTGGAGCTGCTCAACTGCGGGTAGGTGCGTGATGCCTTCCGTCGAGAAGCTGCCATCGGGGCGCTGGTCAGCCCTCTACCGTGACTCCGCCCGCAAGCAGCGCCGCGTCCCCGGCACGTTCGCCCGCAAGACCGATGCCCGCGAGGCGGCACAGGAGGCGCAGGTCAAGGCGCGGCGGCGCGCGGCCGCGGAGAAGGGTGTGCTCTCCGCGCGCACCGCGTGGGGCGACTGGTGGGAGATCGTCGCCGACCGGCACCGCGGCGACTCGGAAACCGACCTCGTGGAAGCGTCGATCGCGCGGAACCATCTCCTGCCGCGCTGGCGGGAGGTCGCGCTGAACCAGGTCAGCAGCCGCGACCTGAACCTGTGGGTGGGCGAGCTGGCGCACCGCTACCAGCCGAGTTTCGTGCACAGGGTGTACGGCCTGTTCCGGCACACGATCACCCTGGCCGTCCAGCGGGAGGTGTTGACAGCCTCGCCGTGCGTCGGGGTGAAGCTGCCGAAGATCACCGCCCGCCCGAAGCGGTACGTCACGGTCGAAACGGCGAAGTCGATCACGCCGAGCATCCCCGCCGAATTCGCCGACGCGGTGAACCTGATCATGGAAACCGGGCTGCGCCCCAACGAGCTAGCGGGGCTGCACACGCATCGCGTGGACCTCACGGCCCGCGTGCTCACCGTCGCCGAAACCTACGTGCACTATAAGAAGATCATGCGGCCGTGGCCGAAGGACCGGGAATCCCGGCAGATTCCCCTGACGGAGACCGCCGTGGCCATCCTTGAGCGACGCCTCGCGCTGGCCACCCGCGCGGACTGTGGGCGCCCGCACAGCGACGGTCGCACCTGCCGCCACGATCTGGTGTTCCGTGGCCCGCGCGGTGGCATTGTGGACGCGCGAGGGTTGGCCGAGATGTTCCGCCGCCGCGATGCGGACGCCACGCCCTACGCGCTGCGGCGAGGTTTCGCTACCCGCGCGGCCGACGGTGGCCTGGACGCGTTCGAGCTGGCGCGGATCATGGGCCACGCTGACATCAAGGAGACGCAAGGCTACGTCCAGCAGACACCTGCCGCTCGGGGCCGCTTCTTGGCCGCGCTCGGCGAGCACCCGGAACTTCGTCAGGTGCCGAACGTGGAGCGGCGTGGAGCGGACCGTGGAGCGGACTCCGATCGGGACACACCTGGATCGACCGGGATCGACTCAGCTGGAAAGGAGGCCTGACCAGTGAAAACACCCCGATTCACCGGGATTCACCGGAACATACCGGCATTCGGAAAACCCCAGCTCACCGCCCATGGCCTACCGCGGTGAGGTAGGTCATCCAGCGCTCTCACCAGCGGAAACATGGCCTTCGTGGTGTGGATATGGAGCGGGTTACTCGTCCCGCACGCGACGCTCCCGCAGCTGGCGTTCCAGCTCGTCCATGTTCCAGCGGCCGTGCCCGCCGGGCGTGACGAACCGCGGCTCGATGAGACCCGCCTGCCACCAGCGCACCAGGGTGGA
>JBOHEL010000450.1:0-4352 GCA_050700995.1 Sciscionella sp.
CGATGGTGCGAAAATCGGGCAGGATCAAGTCGACGCCTGGCTGCTGGTCCTCGGGGAAGAGCACCCCGCAGTCCACGATCAGCAACCTGCCGCCGTACTCGAAAACAGTCATGTTGCGGCCGATCTCGCCGATGCCGCCCAGCGCGACGACACGCAGCGCGCCCTCGGCCAGCGCCGGTGGAACGATGCCGGTGGTGGGGCTCTGAGTCACCGAGGCACCGTCCCCGCGCTGGTATGAGTCGTGGTGGCGACATAGGCCGCGCGCGCGTCGGCGTGCGCCACTCTGGCGGAAGCCGGGTCGGTCGGCCTGCCCTCCTCAAGCGGCACACCCGCTTCCGTCAGATCCGCCGCGATCCACTCCACTTGGTCCTCGGTTGCCGGTGGCAACGGCAACCTGGGATCACCAGCGTCGTAGCCGCGTAGTCGCAGCGCCGCCTTGGCGAAGATCACCCCGCCGACCCTGCCCTGCGCCCGGTACACAGGCAGCAGCGCACGGTGGTTCGTGCGGGCGGTGGAGGTGTCGCCCTCCTCGTAGGCGTCCAGCATCGTGCGCAGCCGCCCAGCGACCACATGCCCGATCACGCTGACGAAGCCGACCGCGCCGACCGACAGCCACGGCAGGTTCAGCGCGTCGTCGCCGGAGTAGTAGTGCAGATCGGTGTTGGCGATGACCTGGCTACCGGCGAGCAGGTCACCCTTGGCGTCCTTGACCGCCACGATGTTCGGGTGCTCAGAGAGCCTGCGCAGGGTGTCCACCTCGATGGGCACCACGGAACGCGGCGGGATGTCGTAGAGCATGACGCCGAGGTCGGTCGCATCGGCGACCGCGGTGAAATGCGCCAGCAGGCCGGCTTGCGGTGGCCGCGAGTAGTACGGCGTCACCACGAGCAGACCGTGCGCACCTGCCTTCTCGGCCTGTTGTGCCAGCCGGATGCTGTGAGCGGTGTCGTAGGTGCCGACGGAAGCAACCACGGTGGCGCGGTCCCCCACGCTGTCCACCACAGCCCGCACCAGCTCGGACTTCTCCTTGTCGGTCGTGGTGGGTGACTCGCCGGTGGTACCACTGAGTACCAGCCCATCGTTACCCAGTGCCACCAGGTGTTCTGCCAGTTCAGCGGCCTTGTCCAGATCGAGGCTGCCCTCGGCGTCGAAGGGGGTCACCATGGCGGTGAGCACCCTTCCGAAGGGGCGCCCGGCTGCGGCGGTAGGAGCTCCGGTCATGGTCCTCAACGCTACCCGGTCGCCGCAACGACGGGCGTGGCAGCTCACTGCGCGCCGGTGATCGCGGTTCAGCCAGAAGGGGCCGGTACTCACACCGCTGCCGGTGGCGTGGTTCTCCCATTCGCGACTACTGTTCCCCGCATGCGCGCATGGAAGGTGCGCCTAAAATCTTCCGAACTGCGGCTTCACCTCCCGCATTATGGAATACTCGTTGTCATGAGCGAGACCCCGCCCGACATGGTCGGCAAGGCCCTTCTGTTGCTCACCCTGCTCGGCGAGCATCCCGAGGGCGCGACGCTCTCCGAGCTGGCCAGGCAGGCTGACTTTCCGGTGAGCACCACGCACCGGCTCGCGGCGGCGCTGGTGCGCGACGGCTATGCCGTCGTCGACGACAGCCGTCGTTACAACCTCGGGCTGCGGGTGTTCAGCCTGGCCAGCCGGATCGCCCATGCGCGCGGCTTCGCAGGTTCCGCGCTGCCCGTGCTGCGCGGGCTCGCCGCGCAGACCACCGAGAGTGCCCTGATGTCAGTGCTCAGCGGCCGCCACCAGCTCTACATCCACCACGTAGAGGGCACCCACACGGTCAGCGTGGTCGGCGAACCCGGGCGGCACGGCCCCCTGCACTGCACCTCTATGGGCAAGGTGCTCATAGCCTTCGCGCCTGACCCCGTCCGCCACGCTCTGCTTGACACCCTCGACCTACCACCGCTCGGGCCTAACACCATCACCAACCGCAGCCGGTTCCACGCCGAGATCCAGGCGGTGCGCGACCGTGGCTACGCCGTCGCCGACGAGGAACACGAAGCCGGTATCCGTGCCATCGGCGTGCCCGTGACCAGCGAAGGCGGCAGCGTCCTCGCAGCCATCTCCGTCGCAGCCCCCGCCTACCGTGTCAGCCTCGACCAACTCACCGAATACCTGCCCGACCTCACCAGGGCTGCCGAGCAACTGAGGGTACTGCTGCCGGCTCGGTGACACCCAGCAACGGTGCCGATGGCCTGCCTGCCGGTATCGCGGGCGTCAGGATGAGCGTGCGCGCCCCGTCTGCCGCGCGGCACGAGGGGGAGTCGACCTGGCCGGTCCACCGGCAGCCGAGCGACCGCAGGCAAGGCCTTGACGCGCGTCATCGACCGAGGCAGACTCTCTCATATCGTAATAGCCTCTCCCGCATGATGAGAGCGCGGAGCGCGGTGGTATGGAGCCCTCACGGTCCCTCAGCCGCCGGAAAGAAGGCAGGCATGAGGAGACGGACTGCGAAGTACGCGGTGTCAGGCCTGGTAGTGCTCTTGTTCGCACTGGTCGGGTGCAGCGCAGGCGGCTCGAACGGCTCGGGTGGCCCGAACAAGCTGCAACAGGTACTCAAACGAGGCACACTCCGGGTAGCTGTCTTGCCGGACTTCCCGCCGAGCAGCGTGAAGAAGCCGAGCGGGGATATCGTCGGCTACGAACCCGACATCGCGGCGAAGCTCGCCAAAGCACTCGGCGTGAAGCTCAAGCTCGTCAGCGTCAACGGCACCAGCAGGCTGCCGGTGATGCAGTCCAACCGAGCCGACGTCAACATTTCCTCGTGGACGGCGACCAACGGGCGGGCCCAGAAAGTAGGATTCACCATTCCGTATGTGGCACACGGCGCAGGCATCCTCTACCCCAAGAGCAGTCCGATTACCAGCTTGAAAGACCTCGCAGGTAAGAAGGTCGCGGTGGCCCGAGGCAGCACCAACGACACGATCGTCACGCAAGATTTCCCCAAGGCCACACCGGTGAGATTCGGAAACATCGCCGACGCCCTCCAGGCGCTCAAATCAGGCAAGGCAGATGCCGCCATGGAGAGCTACACTGTCGTGCGTCAAGATGCGGCGAAAAACCCGCAACTCGCGGCGTTGAACGTGCCACCGATTAATCCTGCTATGGTGTCCATGGGCGTACTGCCCGATCAGCAGATCTGGCTTAACTACCTGAACAACTTTATCCGTAACCTGATCACCTCAGGCACCGATAACAAACTGTTCACGAAGTGGTTCCATCGGAAGCTGCCAAGCGTCATCAGCACGATCGGTTAGCAGTCATGAGTTCGAACTTCGCTGCGGTCCTGCCCTATCTTCCGTCGCTGCTACATGCGCTTGGAATGAGCGTCTACATCACTGCGCTCGGTTTCGTGGTCGGCGGATTGTTCGGCGTTCCGCTCGCAGTGGTCAAGTCGGGGAACGTCCGGATCCTCAGCCGCGCCAGCCGCATCTATATCGAGGTCTTCCGCAACACACCGCTCCTCGTCCAGCTGTACCTGCTGTACTTCGGCCTTGGTCAACTCGGCATCAACATCGGCCCGTTCCTGTCTGCCTTCATCGGGCTCACCCTCAACAACGCCGCCTACACCGCCGAAATCTTCAGAGCCGGCTTCGAATCCGTGCCCGCCGGGCAACGGGAGGCCAGCGCCGCGCTCGGCCTGGGTAGCTGGCAGACCTTCCGCTACATCATCTTCAAACCCGCGCTGCGCAACGTACTGCCCGCACTGACCAACCAGCTGATCGTGCTATTTCTGTTCTCATCGGTGGCGTCTGTCATTTCCTTCAACGAACTCACCAACACGCTACAGGAATTGAACTCGCAGACCCAGCTTACTCTGGCGATATTCGCCTACGGTGCAGCTCTGTACTACGTGGTATCCGCATTGATAGCACTGACCTCCCGAGTGGCCGAGAAAACACTGTTCCGCTGGTAGGTAAGGAAACCATGGGTGGATTCGCACAGTACATACCCCCGTTGCTGCAGGGGTTGGGATACACTGCGCTTCTCGTCGCGATCTCAGGCGCTATCGGCAGCGTGGCAGGTATGTTGCTTGGAATGGCGGGCACCTCTCCGCTTCTGCCCGCACGGTGGGTGAGCAATATCTACACCAACATTATCCGCGGTATTCCACCACTGATCATTCTGCTGTTCATGTACTTCGCGTTACCGATCTTGTTTCCTTTGTTCATATTCTCTAAAGAGGTGACTGCCGTCATCGGCCTGTCGGTCTACGCGGCCGCTTACATCGGGGAGATCGTGCGAGGTAGCATCAGGGCGGTTCCGCGAGGTCAGAACGAAGCCGCCGAGGCGCTGGGGATGAGCTATTACGTTAAGGTCCGCTACAT
>JBOHEL010000451.1:0-4347 GCA_050700995.1 Sciscionella sp.
GTCGGCGGGAGGAGACCGATCATGGCACGCCGCACCGAGGCACCGTTCCGAGCTGATCATGTGGGGAGCCTGCTGCGACCTCCCGATCTGCTGACGGCGAGGTCGGAACACGCCGAGGGGCGGCTCTCGGCCGACGAGCTGCGTGCCAGCGAGGACGCAGCTATCCGCGACGTGGTTGCGATGCAGCGCGACGCGGGGCTGCAGTCGGCAACCGACGGCGAGTTCCGCCGGTCCGCTTGGCACATGGACTTCATCTACCAGCTCGGCGGTGTGCGGCGCGTGGAGGGCAACCTGCACGTCAAGTTCCGCAACGCCGAGGGCGGACTCGAGTTCACACCGGCCGCCTCCAGGGTGACAAGCAGGATCAACCTCGATCACACCATCTTCGGTGAGCACTTCTCGTTCCTGCGCCAGCAGGCCACTGCGGCCACCCCGAAGCTGACCATACCGTCACCGAGCATGCTGCACTATCGGGGCGGTCGCGCCGCGATCGACGAGACGGTCTACCCCGATATGGAGCAGTTCTGGGCCGACCTCAGCGCAGCGTACGCAGCGGAGCTTCGCAACCTGGCCGATCTCGGATGCACCTACCTACAATTCGACGACACCAGCCTCGCGTACCTCAACGACCCCGAGCAGCGCAGGATGCTCGCCGAGCGTGGGGACGACGCGGAACATCAACACCTGCGCAACATCAGGCAGATCAACGCAGCCCTCGCCGACCGTCCGGATTCGCTGCGGGTCACCGTGCACATGTGCCGGGGGAACTTCCAATCATCCTGGGTCGCCGAGGGCGGGTACGATTTCGTCGCCGAGAGCCTGTTTCCGGAACTGGCTGTGGACGGCTTCTTCCTCGAGTACGACGACGCCCGCTCAGGAAGTTTCGCGCCGCTGCGTTTCGTCCCCGAGAACAAATTCGTGGTGCTCGGGCTCATCACCACGAAGTCGGGCAAGCTGGAAAGCAAGGACGCCATCAAGCGACGAATCGATGAAGCTGCGGCCTACGTACCACTGGAGCAACTCTGCCTTTCACCGCAGTGCGGCTTCTCCTCGACGGTCGAGGGCAACCATCTCACCATCGACGAGCAGAAGGCCAAGCTGTCACTCATCGTCGAAATCGCCAGCGAGGTATGGGGCTGAAGGCGACCACGAAAGCGGGCCGCTGTTCATGTCGGTCACCACACCCTCGGTGACCGTCGGTGAAGGGCCACCTACTTCCACAAGGCAGGCGACCCCGACGCCGGAGCAACTGGGTAGCCTGGTCCCGCCGTATCGCAGGTAGCAAGCCCATAGGAACGCGCATGCAACGACCGCGGATCGAAGTCGTCGGACTGGGTAAGTCCTACGACCAGCAGGGCGCGCGCACCAAGGTGCACGCGCTCGTCGACGTGAGTTTGCAGGCGAAGGCTGGCACCGTGCTCGGAGTGCTGGGGCACAACGGCGCGGGCAAGACGACATTGATCAACATCCTCGCCACCCGGACCAGCCCGAGCAGCGGCACCGCGAAGGTCTGTGGCTGGGATGTCGTGCGCCACGGCGACAACGTGCGAAGGCACATCGGAATGACCGGCCAGTTCGTGGCGGTGGACGACGCGATGTCAGGCCACAACAACCTGGTGCTGATCGCTCGCCTGCTGGGCGCGAACGCCAGGCAGGCCAAGGCCCGCGCGCAGCATCTCATCGAGATGTTCGATCTGGCCGATGCCGCCGGCCGCCGCGCGTCGACATACTCCGGTGGGATGCGGCGCAGACTCGACCTCGCTGCCAGCCTCATCGCCAGCCCCGAGGTGTTGTTCCTCGACGAGCCGACCACCGGGCTGGATCCGGTGAGCAGGACCGAGGTCTGGGGTTTCGTGGAAGGCCTCGCCGCAGGGGGGACCACGGTAGTGCTGACCACCCAGTACCTGGAGGAAGCCGACCACCTCGCCAACGAGGTCGTGGTGCTCGCGGCCGGCAGGCTGGTTGCCGCGGGCACACCTGAGCAGCTCAAGATGGGTGTCGGGAAGCGCACCGCGACTGTGCATGTCGCAGACACTCCCACCATGCTCGATGGCGGCACCGCGTTGCGGCTGGCAGGCATGCATCCGATACCGCATGACCAGGACAGCACGCTGGTGGTCCCGGTCAGCGGGCAGGGCGACATCGCCACCATGGTGCGCACCCTCGACGCCGTCGACATCGAGATCCTGGACATGACGGTGACCGAGCCGACACTCAACGATGTCTACCTGTCGTTGCACAATGCCTCATGGCAGCCCTCATGAGCCGCCACAGCACCGACGCGATCAGGCGCGAGGACGTGCGTGACCCGCGCAGCGGGACGCTCGTCGCCGTGCCCGTCGAAGCGCGCCGAGACGGTGGCCAGCGGTGGGAACCCAGCGGCTTCCGCACGCAGGTCGCGCTGCTGGCGGGGCGATCGCTGCGCACGGCTTTCGGAGACTACCGGCTGGTGTTCTTCGGCCTGCTTCAGCCCGTGGTGATGCTGCTGCTGTTCAGCCAGGTGTTCAAGCAGATCGGCACCTTGCCAGGAGTGGTGCAGTATCAGGGGTACATCAACTTCCTGATGCCTGCGACCCTGGTCAACATCGCGATGACCACGGCAATGAGCTCTGGCGTCGGGGTGCTGACCGAGATCCACACCGGGTTCATCGACAGGCTGCGGGCGATGCCGATCAGCCTGATGTCGGTGCTGGTAGCACGTACCCTTTCCGACGCCATCCGACTGGCGGTGCAGCTGGTGGTCGCGGTGATCGCCGGCGTGCTCGTGCTCGGCTTCCGGCCTGCCGGCATCGTTGGCGTCACGATCGCCGTCGGGCTTACGGTCGTGGTCGGCTGGGGACTCGGCTGGCTGTTCGTGGCGATCGCCACCTGGCAGCGCAAACCCGAGACGATGCAGGCCCTCTCGTTCGTCGTGATGTTCCCGTTGATGTTCGGCTCCAGCGCGTACATGCCGGTGCAGGCAATGCCGGGCTGGCTGCGAGCGTTCTCGGCGGTGAACCCGCTGACCTACGCCATCGACGCCACCAGAGCGCTCACCGTCGGGCGGCCAGCGGGAAGCGCACTGCTCGCCACCCTCGGACTCGTGCTCACCACCGCCCTGTTCGGTGCTTTCGTTTCCGCACGCAGCTTCCGCCGCACCACCTGACCGTGACGATCGGGCTAGACTCACTGCATCAGCGCTTCCAGGCGATCGGCGGCGAGTTCGACGCCGCCCGCATCTCGGAAGGAATCACGGATGAGCTGGGCACTCTCGGTGTATTCCGGTTCTGCCAGCACCGCGTCGATGGCATTGCCGATCTGCGTGGCGCCTGCACGGTCGAACCGCAGCCGAACTCCGGCCCCCGCCCGCGTCACCTGCTCGGCGATGATGGGCTGGTCGTCTCGGATCGGCGCGACCACCAGCGGCAGCCCGTAGCTCAGCGCCTCACAGGTCGTGTTGTGCCCGGCGTGGCAGATCACCGCGCTGGCCTGTGCCAGCACTCCCAGTTGTGCCACGTATGGCCGCACGATTACGTGATCCGGGGCGTCGGCCACTACCCCGCCCGGATCCACCACGACCGCCTGCAGGTTCTCCCTGCCGCGCAACGCGCTGACACATTCACCGAGGAAGCGGCGGCCGGCATCGGCGTTCACCGTTCCCAAGCTCACGAACACCAGCGGCCGGGTGGCATCCAGTGCCTGCCATGGAAAGGTCTTGCCGCTGTCGTCGCCACCGCGTACCGGTCCGACGAAACACACCTCACCCTCGACCTCACACCCGCCGCCGAGCATCGCCTCTGTGGTAAACGCCAGCACCAGGTGTGGGGAGAACCGGAGATCAGAGGTAGCCGCGAAATCGCCGAAACGCCGCCGCAGGTCGGCAAGCAACTCGGCAAGCCAGGCCCCTACCTTGGGCATGCCCGACAGCGGATCGGTCAGTTCAGCCGACGTGCTCGCGGAGGTCGCCCACGGTATGCCAAGCCGCTCCGCGACCAGCGCACCCGCCATCGCCTGCTGGTCAGCGACGACGACATCGGGACGGAACTCGTCAACCGCGTCGATCACGCCGGGGATCATGGCCTCCGTCAGCGGAACCAAGGTCTGCTCCCACAGGTACTTCAAAGCCGCGAAGCCGCGCAGTTCCGGCGCCCGTGTCGCCACCGACGGCATCGTACAATGATGAATACGGCTGCCTGCCGGTAGCAGCGAGCTCAGCGTACCGAGGTCGCCTGCCCAGGCGACCTCGTGCGCTCGGCGACGTAGCCCATCCGCGACGGCGGCGGCAGGGTTGATGTGCCCGACCAGCGGCGGCACGACGAACAGCACTCTGCTCATGGTCGCGGCACCGCGGCGGCCGGCCGCCGCGGC
>JBOHEL010000452.1:0-4341 GCA_050700995.1 Sciscionella sp.
GGTTGAGGTTGGCGACCGAGCCGGGAGTCTGCAGCACGGCGGGCGTCGGTATGCCGTATTCGCTGTGCCACTGTGCCGCCAGCGCGCCGCCAAGCTGGTAGTAGACGCCCTTGGTGCCACCGGTGGCCACGGTCAGCCGCACGCCTGAGAAGTCCTGGCCGCATGCGGTACCGAGCGTTGCCACCGTGGCCAGCGCGAGCAGTAGTGCGGTGCGGCGGGACTTGAGCACGCGCTCATGATGTCATGCGCCGCCGTCGGCACCAGGGCGTCCGGTCGCCGGTGGCCCGCGCGGTGCCCTGCGGCTGGCGCGGTGCTGCTCCTGGGTCCCGGGCAGGCCGGCCGGGGTTCTACCCTGTGGGTGGTACGCATGTCGAAGGCAATGGGAGCAGCAGTGAGCCGAACGTTCCAGATTCGCACTTTCGGCTGTCAGATGAACGTGCACGACTCCGAGCGGCTTGCGGGCGTACTGGAGGAAGCGGGCTACCGCTACGCCGCCGAGGACACCGAGCCCGATGTCGTGGTCTTCAACACTTGCGCCGTGCGTGAGAACGCCGACAACAAGCTGTACGGCAACCTTGGTCACCTGCGCCCGGCGAAGCAGGCCAATCCCGAGATGCAGGTCGCGGTGGGCGGGTGCCTTGCGCAGAAGGACCGCAGCGATATCGTGCGGCGCGCGCCGTGGGTGGACGTCGTGTTCGGCACCAACAACCTGGATGCGCTGCCCGTTCTGCTTGAGCGGTCCAGGCACAATGGCGAGGCGGCCGTGGAGATCGCGGACTCGCTGCAGACCTTCCCTTCCACGTTGCCCGCTCGACGCGAGTCGGCCTACTCCGGCTGGGTGTCGGTGTCCGTCGGCTGCAACAACACCTGCACCTTCTGCATCGTGCCGTCGCTGCGCGGGAAAGAGTCCGATCGCCGGCCCGGTGACATCCTCGCGGAAGTCAAGGCGCTGGTGGACGAGGGTGTACTCGAGGTGACGCTGCTCGGCCAGAACGTGAACGCCTACGGCGTCGAGTTCGGCGATCGGCACGCATTCGCCAAGCTGCTGCGTTCCTGCGGGGAGATCGACGGCCTTGAGCGGGTGCGGTTCACCTCGCCGCATCCCCGCGACTTCACCGACGACGTGATCGCCGCGATGGCCGAGACCCCGAATGTCTGCCACCAGCTGCACATGCCGCTGCAGTCCGGTTCGGATCGGGTACTCAAGGCTATGCGCCGGTCCTACCGTTCCGAGCGGTTTCTGTCCATTGTGGATAATGTAAGACATGCCATGCCGGACGCTGCGATCTCGACCGACGTCATCGTCGGCTTCCCCGGTGAGACTGAGGACGATTTCCAGGCCACCTTGGATGTGGTGCGGGAGGCCGAGTTCTCGCAGGCATTCACCTTCCAGTACTCCAAGCGGCCGGGAACCCCAGCCGCCGATATGCCAGGCCAGTTGCCGAAAGCAGTGGTACAGGAGCGTTTCGAGCGGCTGGTCGCCTTGCAGGAGCAGGTTTCCTGGACTGCCAACAAGCGGCTCGTCGGCAGTGAGGTCGAGTTGCTGGTCGCCACGGGTGAGGGTCGCAAGGATGCGGACACGCACCGGATGAGCGGTCGCGCGAGGGACGGCAGGCTGGTGCACTTCCTTCCGACCGGCGATGCGGTGGATCGCGCGGTGCGGCCAGGAGACGTGGTCCGGGTGGAGGTCACCTACGCGGCACCGCACCACCTGGTCGCGGACTTCCCATTGCGCGCGCATAGGCGCACCCGGGCAGGTGACAACAGTGCGGCAGGCTTGCGGCCGAAGACCTCGGGTGTTGGACTCGGCCTGCCCAGTTTCGGCGTACCACAGCCGGTCGCCGAGGAAGGATGTTCGCTGTGATGACCGATCATTCAGCCGACGCCGCGGGCGCCGAGGACGAGGCGGCCGGGCTGCGTGAGCAGATCGACGAGGTCGGGAGGCGCTCGGAGCACCGTTTCGACCCCGGGATGCGCGCGGTGCTGATCGCGGCCGCCATCCTGGTGCTCCTGGTGGCCGCGACATTGCCGTTCACCGGGGACCTGATCGGCTGGCAGGTGCTGTTCGGGCATTCCGCCGAGCAGAAGGTCGGCGGCATAGCACCGAGGGTCTTTCTGATCGTGGCGACACTGTTCGGTGCGTTGGGCTCGGTGATGGCGCTGGCTGTCCGGCGCTACGGTGCGGCATGGATCTGCTCGCTCGGCTGTGATCTGTCGGTACTCTTCGGCGGCCTCTCGATCTGGTCGCAGCAGACCTCGGCCAGTCACCAGCCAGGGCCGGGACCAGGGCCAGGGCTGATCCTCGCGCTGCTCGCGATGGTCGCGCTGGCGATCCTCTGGGGCGGCATCGCCTGGCGGAAACCCCCGTCACCGACCCAGTCCGACCGCTAGTGTCCAGTGTCGCGTGATCCCGGACTGTGCCGCCGCATCCCATGCGGTAAACCCTGTTAAGGGAAACTGCGGGCTCTTTCTCCACCACCCAGGCTGACCTGCGGACGTGTGGACGTCTGCGACCGATTGATGCCCGTTAGCGGCTCGCGACGGCCTGTTCGGCCGCGGCCAGCCACTCCCGCCACTGCTCCGCCTGCGCATCTGCCTGCTTCGCCCGTTTCTCGTCGCCTGCCGCGCGCGCCTTCGCCGCCTGCGCCTCGAACTGCTCGACTCGCTCCCTGAACTGTTCGGCACGTGCCTGCGCCTCGGGGTCGCTGCGACGCCACTGCGCATCGGCGGCATGCCGGACCCGGTCCTCGACGGCTTTCATCCGGCCTTCCAACTCACGGATCCGCTCGCGGGGCACCTTCCCCACCGCGTCCCACCGTTCCTGGATCCGCTGCAGCGCGCTGCGAGCGGCCGCGAGCCCGGTGGCGGGATCGATCCGCTCGGCCTCGGCGATGAGCTCTTCCTTCTGCCGCGCATTCCCGGTGAACTCGGCGTCGCGCTCGGAGAACACATCGGACCGCTTGCCGAAAAAGGCGTCCTGGGCCGCGCGGAAGCGCTGCCAGAGCGCCTCGTCGGCGTCTTTCGGAGCGCGGCCCGCCGCCTTCCAATCGGTCATCAACTGTCGGAAGCGGGCGGCGGTCGGTGCCCAGTCGGTGGACACCGCCAACTGCTCCGCTTCGGCGAGCAGTTCCTGCTTACGCTCCTTCGCGCTCGCCCGCTGCTTGTCGAGTTCGGCGAAGTGCGTTCCCCTGCGCCGGTTGAAGGCTTCGCGCGCCTTGGAGAACCGCTTCCACAACGCGTCATCGCTCTTGCGGTCGATACCGCGGACCGTCTTCCATTCGTCGAGGATCGCCCTGAGCCGGTCGCCCGCCACTTTCCACTGGGTGGACTCCTCGGCGATCTGCTCCGCCTCGGCGATGAGCTGTTCCTTGTGCGCGACGGCATCCGCGCGAACCGACTCCTTGGCGCGCTTCGCGGCCCGCGCGGCCTCGTCGGTCTCACCGATGATCCGCTCGAGTCGGGCAGACAGCGCGTCCACGTCACCGACGATCGCCGCGTCTGCCAGTGAAGCTTGCAGCTGGCGTGCGGTGGCGGCGGTGTGCTTCGGATCGCCGCTGCCACTGGCCAATCGGGTATGCAATAGTTCGACTTCGGTGCGCACGTCGTCGAAGCGCCGCGCGAAGTGGGCCAGGCCCTCCTCAGGCGCACCTGCCTGCCATGACCCAATCACGCGTTCACCGTTCGCGGCCCGCAGGTACACCGTGCCGTCGGCGTCGACCCGGCCCCACCGCTGCGGATCGTCCGAGGCGACTGGTACTTGCGGGCCGCCTGCCACGGCTTTCGGGCGCGATGTCGCGGCGGGCGGGTGACCAGCCGGGCCCGGCTGGTGTGGCGCACCTGGTCGTGGGCCGTGCCCGCCGGAGTCGCCGGTTGCGTGTGTCCCGACCTCCGTGGTCCCGTTCTGCGGTGACGTCCCATCCTGGGGCGACACTGTTTCCTCCGCCACTGTCGGCTCCTCCTCATGCCTGCCCGCGCGGTTTCCCGCGCGGACGCCCCGCCAGCGGCGGGGCCAAGTCACGTGTCTTCCGCACCATCATGTCGGTTACGGGCTTCGCGCGCATTCAAACAGGTCAGGCGCCCGCCTGGTTGGCCGACCGGGCCGGGTAACCTCGATCGTTGTGATCACGAGAGCTGCCGTGGTGCCGAACGCGCCGTCGCTGGGGCCTGAGCCTGTAGCCGGCGTGATCGCCGCGATGGCAGGTATCCGGGTGTTTTCGCGTCTGCCGGGAGTCGTTCGCCCGAGGTCACCGCGTCGTTGCTCACGATTCGACACGCGGTGAGCGCTGAGATGACAGATGCCAGTGGGATCCGGCCGGTCGCTGTGGTGGGGCCCACCGCGAC
>JBOHEL010000453.1:0-4327 GCA_050700995.1 Sciscionella sp.
CTGCCCGGATAGTCTCCGCCACCACCGGTGCCAGTTCGGCGAATACCGCGTCGAGCGCATCGGCAACGGCCGCGGGCTCGGTGACAGCGAGCGTCGCCTCCCAACGCTGCCACAGCTCGTGGGCACCTGTGATGTCCAGCCCAGCAGGTGCATGCCGTAACGCCTGAGGTGTTGTGGTGACGAGCCCTTTCGCCGAGGCGAGGGCGGTGGCAACGTCTGCGGCCGCGGTCCGCAACCGGGTCGCCGCGCGCTCCAATTCCCCTGCGCGCCGCTCGGCTTCGGCCTGCCAGCGCTCGTCGAGCATGCCGATCCGACACACCGGGCAGGTCTCGTCATGACCGTCTCGGTGTCTCATCGCGGCCCGCAGCAACTCGGCGGTGCTGCTTGCGGTGGCCGCGGTTTCCGTGCTGCTTTCGGCGGCCGCCGCGATGGACTGCCGGAGGCGGGTGGTCGCTGCGGTCACCGCTTCGCCGTCGGGCATCCGCATTGTGGCGATCGCGCGTAGCGCGGTGAGTTCGGTGGCATCCCTGTCGCTGCCAAGCGCGAGATTGGCGATCGCGGTGAGGTCAGCTCGTTGGCGTGCCAGCAGTGTGGCGGCTCGCCGTGCGCGTTCGTCGTCCACCTCGGCAAGATCGACGGCGAGGGCGCGCCGGGATTCCTGCATCCGCCTGGCCGCATCCTGCAGACGCTTATGCTGATCACGCAAGGTCTTCTGGGCTTCGGTCAGCGCATCGAGGCCGAGCAGCCGGTACAGCGCGTCGTACAGCTCGCTCGGCTTGCCGTCGATCAGCGCGCCGAGCTCGCTGTAGGAGAGGAACGGCCGGTAGGTTTCCAGCGCTGCCGTCCACTCGGGCGCGCTGAGTGGCAGCCGTTTCTCACCGGCCCGTTGCATGGTTGACGTGCCCGCGTCGAGATCGTCATCCACCGCCCAGTCGCGCCGCAGCGTCAGCACGCCCGGCTCTCCCGCGGTGACCAGGTCGACCGCGATCATGGCGCTGCCGTCGTTGTGAAGGTTGCGCCAGCCTTCTCGCCAGACCGAGGTGCGCCCGCTCCAGCGCTTGTTGGCACCTGTCAAGACCAGCTCTGCCGCTTCCGCGAAGCTGGATTTCCCGGAGCCGTTGCGCCCGGTCACGAGCGTGAGCCCGGGGCCAGGTTGTAGTCGCAGGACGGCGGCCGGCCCGACGCCCCGGAATCCCTCGGCATGTATCGCCCCGAGGTACACCTCCGGTGCCGTGCCGCCGCACGCCGGGCGTTCGGTGGCGTGGGCCGCAGGTTCACCCCGGATCGCCGCGCCCAACTGCTGCTCCCCCTCGAATGCCGCCAGCACCAGTTCGGCGACCTGCTCAGGGAGGTTTTCGTCGTCAAGCACGCGGTCGCCAAGTAATTCCAGCACGCTCCGCTGTGCCGCGTCCATGGGTGACTCCTCGGTGAAGTGGTCGCGTGGCGGCCATGCCGGTCGGTGATGGTTCGCTGACGTTTCGCTTTTCGGTGCGGCCGGGCCGGGCGTTTCAGGTGTGACTCTCAGGGCGAGGTTGCGGATAGGATGTTCACGATCCTAGGCGCACAGCGGTGAACTGAGTCAACAATGACGTGACAAGCATGATATGTTCACGCAACTAAGGAGGTGCGCATGGCCGAGGGCGCTGAGGTCACCGCGGTAGAAATCGCCAGGTTGGCGGGGGTTGGTCGCGCTGCCGTGAGCAACTGGCGCCGCCGCTACCAGGATTTCCCGGCACCGGTTGGCGGCACCGATACCAGCCCGCGGTTCAACCTCGCCGACATCGAGCGCTGGCTGACCGAGCAGGGCAGGCTGTCAGCGACGGCCGGTGCCGGGCGCGAAGCTGAGCTGGTCTGGCAGCGGCTGGACGCGCTGCGCGGCGAGACCGATATGACCGAACTGGTGGCACGCGCCTGTACCTTCCTCGCTGGGATTGATGGTGGCACGCGCATGGCGCTCCTCGACCCGTTGCGACAGGCACTGTCAGATCTGGCGGAGCGCGACGGCGCCGAGGCAACGGCGGAGCGGCTGATCGGCAGGCTGGCGCTGGCGAAGGGCAGGGGGCTGGCTCCGGACCCCGACGAGCTGGCCGATCTGGTGGTGGCGCTCGCCGGGGTCGACGGTGGCACCGTGTTCGACCCGGCCTGCGGGGCTGCGGGCCTGCTGCGCGCGGCGGCGAGGGCGGGCGTGCACACCGTGCTCGGCCAGGAGGTCAACGGGCCGCTCGCCGAGCTCGCGGCGTCGCGCCTCGGGTTCACCGGCGTGGATTGCCGGATCGTGGCGGGCGATTCGCTGCGCGCGGACGCCTTCGCTGACCTGGCCGCCGACACGGTGCTGTGCAACCCGCCGTGGGGTGAGAGGAATTGGGGTGCTGACGAGCTGGCCTACGACCCGCGATGGGAGTACGGGCAGCCTGCGCGGATGGAGTCGGAACTGGCGTGGGTGCAGCACTGCCTCGCCCACCTGCGGCCCGGCGGCACGGCGGTCATGGTGCTGCCTGGCGGTGTGAACGCGCGTGGTGGCGCGGGACGCAGGATCCGGGCGGAACTGCTGCGGCGGGGCGCGCTGCGGGCGGTGTTCGCGTTGCCGCCCGGTACGCTCACCACCACCTCGATGGGCCTGTTCCTGTGGGTGCTGCGCAGGCCGGACACGCTGCGGGAGCCTGGCCCGGTGCTGCTGGTGGACGCAAGCGCGCACCGCGGCGCGCGGGCGGTGGACTGGGCGGCGGTGACCGGCACGGTGCTGGGGGCGTGGCGGGATTTCGCCGCCGGCAAGGACATCGAGGAGCCGGGGGTGGCGGCGGCGCTGCCGGTGATCGACCTGCTGGACGAGCGGGTCGATCTCACCCCCGCCAGGCACCTGCGCGGCCAGCGCGAGGAGGTCGATCTCGCGGGCCTGGAGCGGGAACGCCGCGAGTTGCTCGCGGAGCTCGCCGAGCTGCGCACGCTGCTGCCGAAGGTGAAGGCGGGTGGTGGGGAGCAGCCCGCGACGACCACGATCGGCGACTTGGCGCGTGCCGGTGCGCTGGTGATCCGGCAGCAGGCGGGCAGGTTGCCGCTGGCGGAGTTCGCCACCGACGGCGTGCCGGTGCTGCAGGCGCGGGACGTGGTGGCGGGTGCGGCGCCCAGCGGCAGGTTGCCCGCAGCCGAGATCGGAGACGAGTACATCCGGCTGCGGGCAGGCGATGTGGTGGTGCCGGTGGTGGCGACCCGGCCGACGGCGCGGGTGGTCCGAGAGGAGCAGGGCGCGCTGTTGGGCGCGCACCTGCAGTTGCTGCGTCCGACAGATGAGGCGCTCGACCCGGATTTCCTGGCCGGTTACCTGCGCGGCGAGAACGCGCTGCGGTTCTCCTCGACGCTGAGCACCGCGCACCGGCTGGATGTGCGCAGGGTGGAGGTGCCGGTGCTGCCCGCGCAGCGGCAGCGGCGGCTGGGGGAGGCGTTCCGAAGGTTGGCGGATTTCGAGCGCCGCCTGCGCGGGGCTGCTGAGCGGGGCGGCGAGCTGGCGCACAGCCTCGCCGAGGGGCTGGCCACCGGATCGTTACGGCCGGGTGCGTAACCATCACGGGCCGCGATGAGAAAGGTATAGGGGAACGCTATGAGAACAGGGGTACGAGTGTGAGTAGCAAGCACCAGGAGCTGGCCGGGTTCATCTGGTCGGTGGCGGATCTGCTGCGAGGGGATTTCAAGCAGTCCGAATACGGCAAGGTGGTGCTGCCGTTCACGGTGCTGCGCAGGCTGGACTGCGTGCTGGCGCCGACGAAGCCGAAGGTGCTTGACCGGGCGGCGAAGCTGGCGCAGCAAGGCATCCAGAACGTGGACCCGTTGCTGTGCAAGGCCGCCGGGCTGAGCTTCTACAACACCAGCGGGTTCCCCGATCTCGCCGCGGTGGTGGCCGACGCCGACAACGTGGCGAAGAACCTGCGCGCCTACCTCGGTGGCTTCTCCGCGAACGCCCAGGAGATCTTCCAGCGCTACGACTTCAACACCCAGGTCCAGCGGCTGGACGAGGCGGACCTGCTCTACCGGGTGCTCGGCAAGTTCGCGGCCGTCGATCTCGGGCCTGGCGATGTGTCGAACGAGGACATGGGCTATGCGTTCGAGGAACTGATCAGGAAGTTCTCCGAGATCTCCAACGAGACGGCGGGTGAGCACTTCACCCCGCGCGAGGTGATCCGGCTGATGGTGAACCTGCTGCTCGACCCGGACGAGCCGGAGCTGATCACGCCGGGCGCGGTGCGCACGGTGCTGGACCCGGCGTGCGGGACTGGCGGCATGTTGACGGCCGCCGAGGAGTTCATCACCACGCACAACCCGGACGCCACGGTGA
>JBOHEL010000454.1:0-4326 GCA_050700995.1 Sciscionella sp.
GGCAAGGCGGCTGGCCGGTGATCATGTGGCAAGGCATCGATGGCTGCATGTCCGTGCCATTAGCTACGACGACGGCCTGCAGGTACTGGTCACGATGAGATACGGCGTTTCGGCCGAGACCGCCGCGGAGCTGCTGCGCGGCCACCTGCTGCAAGGACTGGCAGCACACCTCGGTGACGCCGTCCCGGCAGTGCACGTGCACGTCATCGACGTCTCCGACGGCCCGTAGATCATCCCTCGTTCGGGTGACACTGCGCAACAAGATCGGTACTGCGGATCTCTCACGTGTTGGTACCCGTCGCAGCATCAACCGGCGGACAGACAAGGAAGGAACCGCGAGCCATGGCGCAGAACATCCCGAGCAGCTCAGGGTCGGGCGGCACGGCACCCACTGCAGGCGGGGGAAACGTCCCGCAGCGGCTGAACGACGAAACCTCGCAGGGCACCACCACTATCGCTTCCGCCGTGGTGCAGAAGATCGCGGGTATGGCCGCGAGGGAGATTTCCGGTGTGCACGCGCTCGGTGGCGGTGTTTCCAGGGCCTTCGGCGCGATCCGCGAACGCATCCCCGGTCAGGCAACCACCGTGTCCACCTCGGGGGTCACCGTGGAGGTCGGTGAGAAACAGGCCGCCGTCGACCTCGACGTCGTTGTCGAGTACGGCGCGGGGATCGTGGAGATCGCCAGGGCGGTGCGCAAGAACGTGATCGTAGCCATCGAGCGGATGACTGGGCTGGAAGTCACCGAGGTCAACATCGCGGTGAACGATATTCACCTGCCCGATGAGGACGATGAGACGATCGACGCCGTATCCACGAGGGTGGAGTAGCGCCGCGATGGACCCGTCGCAGGCCTCCGAAGGGTCAGTGCGCCCGCCGGAACTGCCAGAGCTGATCGCGAGCAGGGTGCTCGCACATCCCGCGGTGGACCGCCTCGACCGCGGCCAGCACGGCGTCATCGCCACACCGCTGCCCGGCAGGACGGTGACCGGGATTCGGGTCGCGCATGCCGGCGACGCCGTCGAGCTCGCGGTGGTGTTACGCCTGGGCAGGCCGCTGCGGGACACGGTAAGCGAGCTGCGGACGTTGGTACGCGAACTGGCGGGTGAGGTCACGGTGAACGTCACGGTCAGCGACGTCGCCCCGGACGTGGGGTCGGGCGACAGATGAGCGATCACCAGGCCGCCGACCGCTCCGCCTTCCGAGCATTCGTGCTGAGCAACCATCCCGATGTCGGCGGCGATCCTGCTGCTTTCATCGCCGGGTTGTCCCGCTTCCGCCGCGCGCACCGAGGCGTGCAGGAAGACGAGAGCCGTTACGACGCACCGGTGATCCTGGTGGGCACGCCACACGGCCTGCACCGGGCACTCCGCAGGTTGCGACAGTGGCGTGATCAGCGACGGCGCCCGCCAAGGGTCGAATAGGAGTCGAATAGGAAAGGTAGCGCTATGAGTGCGACACCCACGGCCATCGTGTGTGGCCTGATTCTCGGGCTGGCCGCCAGTCAGGGCTTCGTCGCCTTCCTGGTCACGCTCGCCGTCGGCGTGATCGGCCTGGTGGTCGGGCGCGTGATCGACGGTGAAGTGAACATCGGCGACGTGTTCGGTCGCGGCCGTGACCGTGAGCGCAGGTGACGGCGCAGGTGGCAGGGCAGCAGGTCACCGAGGCGATAAGAGCCGACGCGGCCGATCGCGGCACGCTCAAGATTGACCAACGGGTCGTGCGCAAGATCGTCGAGTACACCGCGGATCTGGCATTCGACACCGCGCCCGACGGCACGAAGACTGCCGGTGTCGGGCGTCGGGGTAGCAGGGCAGGCGTCTCCGGAGAGGGTAACCACGTCGACGTCCAACTCGATCTGCCGCTGCGGTACCCGTCGCCGATCAGGGAGACGGTCGCCGGGGTGAGGGCGGAGATCGGGAAGGTGCTCGAACGGATCACCGGCTATCACGTCCGCTCGATAGCTGTCACGGTGTCGGGTCTGCGGCCCGAGACCCGTTCCCGCGTGCGTTGAACGAGAGCTGAGGAGGAGCACCGCCATGCGCATCGCCGTTCGCATCCTCGCCGCGCTACTCGGCCTTGCCATCGCTGTTCTCGGCGGGCTGCTTCTCATCGAGGCGGCCTGGCACTGGTGGCGGCCTACCAGCGGGCCGCTGCTGGTGCCGTGGCGGCGCTGGCAGGTAGATCTGAGCGGATGGCAGTGGGACTCCGAGGGAACGCAGTTCACCGCTGCCGTTGTCGCGGTGGTCGGACTGGTATTGATGCTGATCGCGGCCTTGGCGAGGCAGCGGTCGGTGCGGTTGCGGGATCCCGCAGATGAGGTCAGCGTCAGCACCTCGCGACGATCGGTGGCGCGGTTGGTCGGGCACCGCGTGCGTGCCGAGGACGGCGTGCGCACCGCCACGGTGACCGCGACCGCGCGGCAGGTCAGGGTCCGTGCCACCAGCCAGCGCCACGGCGAGGCCGAGCTCGCACCGAAGCTGCGGGAGGTCATCGGCGAGCAGATCGAACGGCTACCGATGCTTCGGCGCCCGAAGGTCACCATTGTGGTCGACTCCCCGAGGGACCGGCCGTGAGCGCGAGGTCAACCGCGGCACTCACCAGGTCATACCGCGGCGAGCGGCTACTCGTCGGTGTGATCGGCCTGCTGGCGTTGCTCGCCGGAGCGCTCGCGCTCGTCGTGGCACAGGGGTGGTTGGGCGGGTTCCGGGCGCGGCGGCGGGTGATCGACCCGATCGCTACCGGATGGCTTGCCCGGCAACCGGTGGCGCTCACCCACGGCGTTGCCGTCATCGTGGGCCTGATCCTGCTGGTGCTCGGCTTGATCTGGTTCTTCCGCTCGCTGCGGCTGGAGCGCAGGCCGGACCTGGTGCTGCAGCGCGGCGATGGCGAGCGCCTGACGGTCACATCAGGAGCGATCGCCGAGGCGGTGGCAGCGGACTGCGAAACCATTGACGGTGTCAGCAAGGCTCTGGTCCGCACCGTCGGCACCGCCGACGCCCCGTCCCTGCGGCTGCGGCTGGCGCTACGGGAAGGTACCGACGTGCGCGCGGTCTGGGAGGCGCTCGACGAGCAGGTGCTCTGGCGCGCGCGCCACAGCCTCGGTCTCGAACGCCTGCCGGTCGCCATCCGGCTGGAACTCGGCGCCGCCGACCGCCAACGCGTGCGCTGACATCAGGGCTCAGCCGTAGTTGTACCCGGCTTGCAGGATCACGATTTCATCGAGCGCAGGTCATGACGTCGGCGAGAGTGAAGCTGACCGGCCGGTCGAGCTGTTCGTAGCCGCAGGAGCCGGGGTCGCGGTCGGGACGCCAGCGCACGAACTGGGTGGTGTGCCGGAAGCGCTCGCCCTCCATGTGGTCGTAGCGGACCTCCACGACACGCTCAGGACGCAATGGCACGAACGAGAGGTCCTTGCCGCTGTTCCATCGGCTGGTCTCGGATTTGCGCGGCGTGCGTTCCCCCTCCTGCTGGCGCTCCACGGCCCACGGGTGGTGCTGGAAGGTGGTGACAAGGGGCTGCAACTCGGTGAACAGTTCCCGCCGCCGGGCCATCGTGAACGCGCCGATGACGCCGACCGAGAGCAGCGCACCACGATCGTCATAGAGGCCGAGCAGTAGCGATCCGATGGCCTCAGGACCGGACTTGTGCACGCGGTAACCTGCCACAACACAGTCAGCGGTGCGCTCGTGCTTGATCTTGGTCATCGCCCGCTTGGCAGGCTGGTAGAGCAGGTCGAGCCGCTTCGCGACCAGCCCGTCCAACCCGGCGCCTTCGAATTGGCTGAACCACTCACCGGCGAGATCGCGGTCCCGCGTCGCCGGGGTGAGATGTATCGGTGCGGCGGCGCCCGCGAGCACTTGCGCGAGGGCATCCCGACGGTCGGTCAGCGGCAGCCGCATGAGGTCGACATCGTCGAGCGCGAGCAGGTCGAACGCCACGAAACTGGCGGGTGTCCGACCTGAGAGCAGTGCGACCCGGCTTGGGGCTGGATGGATCCGCTGCTGCAGCGCCTCGAAGTCCAGCACGTTGCGGTCGGGATCGGCGATGACGATCTCGCCGTCGATCACGGCGCGGGGCGGGAAGTTCGCGAGCACTGCGGCCACCACCTCAGGGAAGTAGCGGGTCATCGGCCGCTCGTTCCTGCTGCCGATCTCGACCTCGTCACCGTCGCGGAAGATGACGGATCTGAAGCCGTCCCATTTCGGCTCGTAGTGGTGACCTGCTGGAATCTCGGCCGCGGCCTTGGCAAGCATCGGCGAGACCGGCGGCATGACGGGTAACTGCACGGCTACCAGTGTGCCCCGTATCCGGGCGTTTCGGCGCCG
>JBOHEL010000455.1:0-4325 GCA_050700995.1 Sciscionella sp.
ACGCGGTTCCCAGATGGCGTAGTCGCTGCCGAATGTCATCTTGTCCTCGCCGACCCAGAACAGCAACTCCCCCATGACCTTGGCGAAGAATCGCGGCCGGGCGTGCATCAGGCCGCCGATGACAACCGACAGGCCCGCGTAAACATTGGGTTCCTGGGTGGCCATGAAGCAGAAGTCCTCGATACGGGGCAGGCCGACGTGCTCGATAATGAAATTGAGCTCGGGGAAGTCGGTGGCCGCGTGGTCGACGTCGGATACGTCGAACGCGTCCTTGTCCAAGGGCCAGATCGTCGGGCCCTTGTGCACGTGAATGTTGCGTAGGCCCAGCTTCTGGGACTCCTCAAGGAACCTGTAAGCCTCGGGGTCGGTCAGCTTCCAGCCACGCGAGCCCTCGCGCCACTCCGCGGTATAGAGCTTCACCCCACTGGCCCCGT
Organism: Sciscionella sp.; assembly: GCA_050700995.1. Taxonomy (GTDB): domain Bacteria; phylum Actinomycetota; class Actinomycetes; order Mycobacteriales; family Pseudonocardiaceae; genus JBOHEL01. The sequence continues at coordinate 435 of JBOHEL010000455.1, forward strand.
AACGCTCGACGTCTCGCCGCAGCGTCTCAAGCCCCTTGTCGCCCTCTCGTGGATCCCACCGGACGTTGGAGATGAACTTCCCGGGATGCTTGTCTCCCAGCACGGCGTTCTCTTCCGTGGTGTTGAACCCTTCCTTGTACCATTCCTTGAGGTAGGTGGGCTGGAAGATGGCCACATCCACATACCCGTCTTCAAAGACGTCCTTCATCAGGTCGTCCTCGGTGTATTTTTGGAACTTCTCGATTGGCCAGTGTGTCTCGGGTGGGCCGAGGCTCTGGTAGTCGTGGAAGCACTCGATCCAACCCTTCGCGTACTGTTCCGCCCCCGGCACCCAGTTGTCCGGCGCAGCATTCCAGTAGTGCATGTGACTATCTACAATGAAGTACTTCTCACCGTTCTTCTCGTACACGATGCCTCCTCATGGACCGGATCGGGTGTTTCTCTCGGCGGGATCAGGCAGTTCGGTTCCGGCCGGGCCAGCGCACCCTTTCGCTCGGGACGCTCGCCCGGCCGTCCTCCCCCGGCTACGCGCGGGCGACGAGGTCGAAACCGAGGTCTTCGGCCGCATCCTCGGGGTTGGCGAACAACACGGCACGGTCGTCGTCAAAGATCATCCGGCCGTAGTGCGTCGAGATGTTCTCCTCGAACTCCGCCGAGTTGAACCAGCCATCCTCCTCACCGGCCGCCTCGTCGATCTCGGAATAGACCACCTCGACACGCCCCTTTGCGTCGATCCGGATCATCGAAGGCAGTGGTGTGACGGTGACGTTATCCTTCTTCCGCATCACCTCGGCGACAATCTCGCCGACCTGGTTGTTCATGAGCGTGAAGCCGCACATGTTGGAGGCCGTGTTGTCGGCCTTGAACGGACTGTCAACCGGCTTCTTCAGGGAGGAGGTCACTGGTTCAGCTCCTTCGGTACTTGCAAACCCAGCTCGGACAGGATGCCGCTGAAGCGGCTCTTCGCACGGTCGAGACCGTCTTCGAAGCGCGGTGGCTTGGCGTCGGGCTGCGACCAGATCGGTTGCAGCGTCCTGACCGCGCTGATGCAGCGCGGTACCCAGGTCGCCAGCCATGAGTGCATGATCTTCTTGTTGTGCTCGGCGAACTCCTTGTCGTCGACCAGCATCCGGAACATCGGCTTGGTGTAGCGCAGGTCCCGCTCTGCGTAGTCGTACTCCGCGGCTCCGACGACCGTCGGCGTGACGAAGTCGCCATTGCCCGGCGCGGACTGCTGCACCAAGTTGCTGCGGAACATCTCGCCGACAAGTGGTTCGAAGACGACGTTCGCAGCGAAGATCGCCTCACACCAGTCCCAGATCCCGGTGAGTTGCTCAGCGGTCTCCCGCACACCCTGCCAGACCGGATCAGAGTTCCAGGTCTCGATGTGCGCCGAGCCGTCGAAGCCTTCGATCTCCTCGGAAAGGGAGAGGTTGTACAGCGCAAGGTCCTGGGCGGCCCTGATCCGGTGCATGCTGTTCACCGAGATGGCGTTGTTGTGCATGTTCGTCGGCGCCCTACGGTTGGCGTTGGCAAACAGGTACAGCCCAAGGCCGTGATCCACATGCATCCATGCCCCAACGTGCTGCGCCACGAACTGCACCCAGTTGGGATTCCACTGTTCGAACGCCTTGGACTGCCGTGCGGCGTCGATGTTCTGATTCAGCTGGCGAACCACATTCGCGTTGTAGCGGTACAGGGTGAGTTCCCACTCCTCGTTGGGATCGCGGAACTCGTGCCAGCCAAGCGCGGGCCAGTCGTAGCCTTTGCCACCCGATCCTGGGCTGCGAACCGGCACCGGCCGATCGGAGCCCCATGCCTTGAGCGCGGTCCACTCCAGGGGGTAACCACCCCGACCGTCGGCGAACCCATAAAGCCAACCCTGGGTCAGGTAGTGTCGGGGATCGGGCTGCACCTCTACCGTGACGTCTTCGTAGTGGCTCTGCTTGCGTTTCTTCGGGGTGAAGTAATTGTAATTACGTGATTCCGAATCCGGAAACACCTTGGCGCCCGCCTCGGCATCGGTGAAGACCGGCTTCGGCACACTGCGTTCTTGCGCGGTTGTCATCTGACTCTTCCCCTTACCTCTGGGTTCTCTCCTCGTCGCTGCCGCACCGGATGCTCGGCGTGGCGGGTGCGAACAGACTCCCCGGCATCACGGACTATCCGTCTCGCCGGTAGTTGTGAACTTGTCGTAGAAGACGCGGTGGTCGGCGACCCCGAGTGCGGGCAACAGTTCGAGCGCAGCCTCCACCATCGGCGGCGGCCCGCATACATAGGCGTCGGCGCCGGTGAGGTTACCTTCTGCCCGGCGCACCACATCCGTGATCAGCCCGACCTCCCCGTCCCACTCGTCATCGCCGTCCGGTTCGGACAGTGCGGGCACATAGTGGAAGTTGGGCAGCTGCTTCTCCAGGTCGCGTAACTCCTCGGAGAAGCACAGGTCCCGGCTGCCGCGCGCACCGTAGTAGTAGGTCGCCTTCCGCTCGATGCCACGCTCGACCATCGAGCGCAGCAGCGACAGGATCGGTGCCATACCGGCGCCACCGCCGACCAAGACAATGTCGGCACCGGGAGCGTCACGCAACGTGAACACCCCGAAGGGGCCGGTTATGTCCAGCCTGTAACCGGGGGCAACCTTGGTGTCAAGGAACCGTGAGAACAGACCGTCCGGATAGATCTTGATGACGAACTCCAGCTGGCCGCTCTCCACGCTGGAGGTATTGGCCATGGAGAACGAGCGCGTCTCCTCGGTGTCCGGAATCGCGAAATCCACGTACTGGCCGGGAAAGAACTTGATCGATGTCGGCTCCACGAGTCGCAGCACGAGGTGCCGCATATCGTGGGTGACGTACTCGTTGGAAACGACCTCGCAGACCGCCTCCTGGATCGGCAGCCCCGAGTGGATCATTTCCTCGTCGTAGTTGAGGAGTTCGATCGTGAGGTCCTCATAGGCGTGCGCCCGGCACAGCAGGGTGAAACCTTCCTCCTTCTCGTAGTCGGGCAGTGCGAAGGTGGAATACCGGTCGTGCTCGACATCGTCACCGTCGAGGATGAAGGACTTGCATGACGCGCACTGTCCCTCCTTGCAGCCGTGCATGAGCATGATTCCTTGCTCAGCAGCCGCCCGCAGGATGGTCTGATCCTCGTCAACCTCGATCTCGATACCCACCGGTTCGAAACGCACCTGGTGCTTGTCGCCCATGGCTCCCTCCTCACGTTCGGCATGCGACCGTTGGTATGAGGAGGGCACCAGAAGGCTCCGGTGCCCTCCTCACGTCGAGCTTCTATGCGGTGCGCGTCACCCCTGGCTCAGCGGGTTCGGCGTAGCGGCCCGCAGGACCACCGCGGTTGTAGTCGGCAGCCCATACCTCGCGCTGCTTGTCCGTCATCTCGTTGAGCAGCACGTTCGGGCTCGCGTACTCGGGACACCTGCGCATGTGATCGAGCGTCCACATCTTCTTCGGATCGAGGTTCAGATGTGGCTGCGCGACAAGCGTCTTGCCATCGTCACGCACGAAGCCCATATCGGAGACGATGTCGGCCCAGTTCCAGCCGTGGTAGAGCGTCTCCCACTCCCTGGTCCCGGTCAGCTTGCCCATGTTCGGCGTCTCGCGGCCCTGGTAGGTGGGCCGGAAGGCGACCTTGTCGGTCCAGTGACAGCCCTCCGAACAGTAGGTGCGCCACTGGTCGTCGACCTTGTCATAGACCATGTCCTCGCGGATCATGCAGGGCACCATGCAGGTCCAGCAGCGCTGCGGGTAATAGTAGTTGACGCTCTCGAAGGCGATCGGGTTGTGCCCGTTCGGCGTCGAGAGACGGTTGTAGTTCTCCCACCAGGCGCCGTACTTGTCGTACCAACCCGGGTACTTGTACTCGAACCATTCGAAG
>JBOHEL010000456.1:0-4321 GCA_050700995.1 Sciscionella sp.
TCACTGATCTGACCGTCGCGTAGCGCCGTGATCAGCGCAAACAGCGCGCCTTTCGCAACTCTGAGTTTGGTAGTTCCGGACTTCGGAACTACCGGAGTACGGAAACTTCGGAGGTTCGGAGGTGGCGTGCGTGCCACGTGTCGCGATCACCAATCACAAGGGCGGGTCCGGGAAGACCGCCGCGACCATCAACCTCGCCGCGGCGCTGGCCGGCGCCGGGTATCGGGTGCTGGTGGTGGACCTGGACCCGCAGGCCAACGCCAGTCGCCGTCTCGGCGTCCGTTTCGACCCCGAGGCGCCGACGTTGACGATCTCGGAGGTCATCGAGGCCTCCAAGCCCGGGGTGGAGGGCACCGCGGGTGAGGCGCTCACCGCGGCTGCCTGGCCGGGCGTCTACGGCGAGCGTGTCGAGCTGGTTCCGTCCCGCTTCGACCTGGAGAACCGGATCTCCGAGGCCGCCACGGTCGGCGCGGTGGGCCGGTTGCGCCGCGCACTGGCCGGCGTGGACGACACCGCCAGCGGCTACGCGCTCACCCTCATCGACTGCCCGCCCTCGCTGGGGCACCTCACGCAACTGGCGCTGGCTGCCGCCGACACTGCGGTGGCCACCATCGACCCGGAGTACGACTCGGTGGAGGGCGCGCTGCGGGTGCGGGACTTCATCGACGCCAACGCCGGCGAGCTGGGCAACCCCGGCCTGCGGTTGGGCGGCGTGGTGGTGGGACGGGTCCGCTCGAACCTGGGCGCGCACGCATTCCAGCTCGACGGGCTCCCCGAGGCGTTCGGCGACGGGCTGGTGTGGTCTCCACACGTGCCGGAGCGGGCGGTCATCAAAGACGCCGCGGACTCGGCCACCCCACTGCCCGCGATGGGCGGAGTGGCCGCCGCCAGCGTGGCCGAGGTTTACGGCGAGCTGGCGGCACGCCTACTCAAGGAGGTGGGCGCCTCATGGCGGGCAAACCAGCACGGCAACGGCCCGCGGGGCGCCAGCTACCGGCACTGCAACCGAAGGTGGAATCGATCCGGATCGGCAACCCCGAACCACCCGACTCCGATACTCCCGAAGTACCGGGCACGTAGAGGACTTGGTGGAGCACATGCTGACCTCCGGCCGGAAGCGTGGCGGGCAGGTCGGCACTGGTCTGTCGCCGCGTACCGTGCAGCTCACCCTCGGCAGGTTCCGCTGCGCGCTGGACTCCGCCGTGCATCGCCGGTTGGTGGCGTACAACGCTGCCGCGCCGGTGAAGTGCCCGGCGCAGGGGAAGGTGACCCGCGAGCCGTGGACACCCACGGAGGTGAAGGCGTTCCTGTCGTCGCTGGCCGGCGAGCGCCTGCAAGCCGTGATGCTGCTATCCCTGATGGGATTGCGGCCCGCCGAGGCCTGCGGGCTGCACTGGGATGACGTGAACCTTGAGTCGGGCACGCTCAAGGTGGAGTTCACCCGCACCATCGTGTGGGGCGCGAACGGCGGCCGGGTGATCGAAAAAGGCACCAAGACGGCCGCAGGTCGCCGTACCCTGCCGCTACCGGCCCCGGTGACGGCGGCGCTGCGGGCATTCAAGGCCCGGCAGGCGGCCGAGCAACTGGCCGCCGGACCTGCGTATGAGGCCAGCAATTACGTCTTGGTGGACGAGTTGGGCAGCCCGCAGCGTACCGACTGGCTACGTCGCCAGACGGACAAGCTGATGGCCGAGGCCGACGTGAGGAAGGTTAGGCCGTATGACGCGCGCCATGCTTGCCTGGCCTTCCTCGCCGTGTCGGGGGTGCCTGGTCCGATAGTTTCGGCGTGGGCGGGGCACAGTGACCTGTCCATGGCTCAGCGGGTGTACACGCATCCCACGGTTGCAGACCTGGCGCAAGGTGCGGAGAAGCTCGCCGAGTTGCTCGGTTGAGGCTAGATCAACTACATAGCGTGTGAGATTTTGTGAGATTCGGGCCCCCCAGACAGCGGTCAGGGCCCCTCTCACAAGTGGTGAAAGAGACCCTGACCTGGACTTTCGGCCGTCGGGCTGACAGGATTCGAACCTGCGACCCCTTGACCCCCAGTCAAGTGCGCTACCAAACTGCGCCACAGCCCGGCCACACCGTGTGGTGCGGACTGAGCTTAACGCATGGGGGTCGTGGGGTCGGCAGGTAGCCCTACCGGACCATCACCGTTGGCCGGAGCGACTGCGGCACGGCGGCGGCCTGCGACGCCTGCTGTGGCGCGGCCGCTGCCGACGCACCCGGTACCGGGTCAGGGTTGGGCGCGCACAGCACGTCCGCATGGTTGCCCGGGATACGTGGAGGCAACGCACCGGTCGCCAGGTAGTCGGCGATCTTGTTATCCACGCACGCATCGCCCCACAACGAGTCGGCGTGAGTCGCGCCGCCCGGCTCGGCGATCAGGCTGGCCTTCGGGAAGAGCTTGCGGACCTCGAGGCTGCCTTCGTACGGCGTCGCCGCGTCCAGCGTCTCGTCGATCAGCAGCGCACCCGCGACGTGCTTGCCGTTGACGTGCACCGGGATGCCCGGCTTCGCGGGCCAGTACAGGCACGGCGCGTTGTACCAGGCGTTGTCCCATGTCTCGAAGGGCGCCTTGGCGTAAGTGCGCCAGTTGTCCCTGCGCCACTTGTTCCAATGCTGCGGCCACTGCACATCGCTGCACTGCACCGCGAGGTACACCGCGAACCCGTTGTCGTTGCCGATACCGGAAGTGCTGTCGTACTCCGCCTTCAACGTCTTCCAGTCATGATGATGTATCCAGCCTGCGAACGCGTTGCCGAGATCGACCCAGGTCATCCGGTAGTAGCCGGCCTCCAGGAATATGTCGGTCCATTCGTCGCCACCGATGAGACCGCCTGCGGCGTGCCGGTCCAGCTTGTCCCGCTGCTGGTAGAACAGTTTCTGCACGGCGGCTTCACTGCTGCCCAAGTGGTACACGCTGTCGTACTTGGCAAGCCAGGTGAACCAGATCTTGATGTTCCTGTCGAAGGCCACATCCTGGTTGAGGTTGGCCTTGTACCAGACGTTGCGCGGATCGACGTTGCTGTCGAGCACCATCCTGCGCACCCGCTTCGGGAACAGCGTCGAGTAGACCTGCCCGAGATAGGTGCCGTAGGAGAACCCGTAGTAGTTGATCTGCTGCTTGCCCAGCGCCTTGCGGATCGCATCCATGTCGCGCGCCGAGTCAGTGGTTTTCATATGATTCAGCAAGGCGCCGTTGTTACGGCCGCAGGCATCGGCATACGCCTTGGAGCGCTGCAACCAGATCCGCTCAAGCCCCGGGGTGGTCGGAATGTAGTTCGGCCGATCATAGCTGAAGTAGTTCGGCAGGCAGGACAGCGCAGGCTTGCTCGAACCAACGCCCCTGGGGTCGAAGCCGATCCAATCGTAGGCATCCCCCGCGTGGTTGGGCACGTTCTGCCCAAGCCGCGACAACCCAAGTCCAGAACCACCAGGCCCGCCAGGGTTGACGATCATGATCCCCTGGTACTGCGAGTCCGGCACCTTGTGCTTCACCCGAGATACCGCGATTTCGATCTTCTTACCCGACGGCTTGCTGTAGTCAAGCGGCACCTTCAGATAGCCGCACTGCGCGCCTGCCTTCTGCAGGCTGCTCGAAGAGCAGGGGCCCCACGCGATGGTGCCGGCGGGCACTCCGGCCGAAGCCGGTGCTGCGACCGCCGGTGCCGCCAGAAGCCCGCCAACCATCACGCTGGCAGCGGCGGCAACGACAACGAGTCTTTTCACGACATTCCCTTCGTTCGTCCCCACCGGTATGTGCACCGGTGGGGCTCAAACCTCAAGGAAACGCATCCTCCGCCTTTCGGTGTCGCACGCGAAACCCGCCATTCGGTGGGTCTATCACTCCTTTCAGCGTTTACGCTGCTTCTTCTCCCTCACCCGCACGTTGATGCGCACCGGACTGCCAGGAAAGCCGAACTCCTCCCGCAGCTTCCGCTCGATGAATCGCCGGTACCCAGCCTCCAGAAAACCACTCGTGAACAGCACAAACGTGGGCGGGCGGGTCTGCGCCTGGGTCGCGAACAGCACCTTGGGCTGCTTACCGCCACGTACCGGCGGCGGGGTCGCCGCGATCAGGTCGCCGAGCCAGGAATTCAGCCGGCCGGTAGGTACCCTGGTGTCCCAGGACGCCAGGGCGGTTCGCAGCGCGGGCGCCAGCTTGCGCACCGAGCGCCCGGTCAGCGCCGAGATATTCACCTGCTGCGCCCACGGCACCCGCACCAGCCCACGATCCAGCTCACGATCCAGCTGATGACGCCTGTCCTCGTCGACGAGGTCCCACTTGTTCATGGCAAGCACGCATGCCCGACCAGCC
>JBOHEL010000457.1:0-4320 GCA_050700995.1 Sciscionella sp.
GAACGCGACGGTCACCGGTTCACCGGAGAACTCGACGGGCAGTTCCTCCTCGGCACTGCCCTCGTCCTCGCCCCCTGCCGTCAGCCGCAGTCCAGCCTCGCTGAATTCCAGCCTGACCTGGTTGCCCCGCTCGGCCATCAGCGACACCCGCTTGACGGTCTCGGCGAGCGCGGCCACCTCCACGATCGCGGCGGAGGCGTGCTCGCTCGGTAGCAGCTTTCGGTAGGGGGGAAAGTCGGCGTCGAGCAGCCTGGTGGTGTTACGTCGTCCGGAGCCCGACAGCCCGAGTAGCCCGTCGCCGGGTGCCATGGACAGCTGCACCGTCGTCCCAGCACCACCGAGTGTCTTCGCGGCCTCGGCGAGGGTGCGTGCGGGCACCAGCAGTGCGGTGTCCGTGCCCGGCGGCTCGTCACCGGGCTGCCACTCGAACTCTCGCATCGCGAGGCGGAAGCGGTCGGTGGCGACCAGGGTGAGCGTCCGTTCGCCGATCTCCAGGCGTACTCCGGTGAGCATGGGCAACGTGTCGTCCTTGCCTGCTGCGACGGCGACCTGAGCCACCGCCTCACCGAAGACTTCGCCTGCGAGTTGGCCTGCCAGGTGTGGCATCGACGGCAGCTGCGGGTAGTCCTCGACCGGCATCGTCGGCAGGCTGAACTTGGCGCTGCCACAGGTGATGGTCAGCCTGGCACCATCAACCGACATCTCGACGGGCTTGTTCGGTAGCGCCTTCGTAATATCGGCGAGCAACCTGCCGGAGACCAGCGATCGCCCAGAAGCCGCGACCGTGGCAGGCACGTCGACGGTAGCCGAGACCTCGTAGTCGAAACCGGCGATGGTGAGCGCTTCGGTGCCATCACCGACACCGTCACCGTCACCCGCGTCGAGCAACACTCCACCCAGCACCGGCACCGGTGGCCGGGCGGGCAGGCTGCGTGCGACCCAGGCAACGGCGTCAGCGAGACCGTCACGCTCGACGCGGATCTTCATCTGGTCGTCCTTTCGACGGCTCGTCCCGGCTGGAACCCACAAGTCTCGACGCAGGCCGTGGCATTAACGCCCACCGCGACTGGCTGCGATCTGCCAACCGTAGAGCGTCCGGCACCGTGCCGTCACCTTGGGCCGACCTTTGCACGAGGTGGCTGTCCCCAGGTTTGGCGGTCCCCTGTTTTTCTTTTAGTTCTTCTCTTCAAGAGATAGAGATAGCAGTAGCAGTAAGGGGTGTGGATTGTGTGGACAGCCGCTGTCGAGGCTGGTCGGTATGCGTGGCGACCTGTGGATGGAGGGTGGATCACACCGGTGGACGGAGCGGGTGAACTGTGGACGGGGAGCGGGTTTCCGGAGCCTGTGCACAACTGCGGCGAGTTGTCCCCAGTGCTGTCCCCAGGTATGCCGCGCCCATACCCAGGTTGCCCCCCGTTTTTTGATGCGAGAACTCGCCCATGCGGGTGAACGATCGGTGTTTTGTGGTTATATCGACAAAACACCGATCTGGCTCCGAGTGCGTTTTCGCGTGCTCGCAGTGACGGGCTTAGGTGCGCCTTGCTCGCTGTTTGATGCGGGCGGTGAGTTCCTGGACTTGGTTATAGGTCCGGCGGCGCTCGGCCATCTCCTTGCGGATCTTCTTATCGGCGTGCATGACGGTGGTGTGGTCGCGACCGCCGAAGGTCTGGCCGATCCTCGGCAATGACGCGTCCGTCAACTCTCGGCAGAGGTACATCGCGATCTGCCGGGCCTGCGCGAGCGCTTTGACCTTGCCGGGGCCGCAGAGGTCGTCGACCGACAGCCCGAAGAAGTCGGCGGTGACGGCCATGATTGTCGAGGCGCTGATCTCCGGCGCCTGCGAGTCGGGGATCAGATCGCGGAGTACTACCTCGGCGAGCGAGACATCGACCGCTTGCCGGTTGAGCGAGGCGAACGCGGTGACCCGGATCAATGCGCCTTCCAGCTCTCGGATGTTGCGTTCAATGCGCGCCGCGATGAACTCCAGCACCTCGGCAGGCGCGTTGAGCCGATCCTGTGCTGCCTTCTTGCGGAGGATCGCGATCCGGGTTTCCAGCTCGGGCGGTTGGATGTCGGTGATCAGGCCCCATTCGAATCGGGTCCGCAGCCGGTCCTCCAAAGTCTCCAACCGCTTGGGAGGCCGGTCGGAGGACACCACGATCTGCTTGTTCGCGTTGTGCAAGGTGTTGAAGGTGTGAAAGAACTCCTCCTGGGTGCCTTCTTTGCCCTCCAGGAACTGGATGTCATCCACCAGCAGGATGTCCACGTCGCGGTACCTGCGCTGGAACGCGACCTTACGGTCGTCGCGCAGCGAGTTGATGAAGTCGTTGGTGAATTCCTCGGTGGAGACGTAGCGAACTCGCATGCCGGGGAAGAGCCGTTGCGCATAGTGGCCGACCGCGTGCAGCAGGTGGGTCTTTCCGAGGCCGGACTCGCCCCAGACGAAGAGCGGGTTGTACGCCCGCGCAGGGGCTTCCGCCACGGCGACGGCGGCGGCATGCGCGAATCTGTTGGATGCGCCGATCACGAAGGTGTCGAAGGTGTATTTCTCGTTGAGCCGAGTCTTGGAGGTCTGTGGTTGGGCTGGCGCCGTGAAGGGTTGGTTGGGCGGGTTCCGCTGTTGTTCGCCGGTAAAGGTTGGCCAGATCTCGTGGACGGTCGCCAGTGCGTCGGCTTCTTCGTCGACCTCTTCGTTGTCGGTGTCTGCGCCGTCAGCGTCGCTGGCGTCCGTTGGCTTGCCATTGCCTGTGACGGTGCCCGTGGCGATCGGGTATGACCCGCTCGCGGCATGCGTGCCGTCGTGGTGGCTCGTGGTGGCGGGCTCATTCGCCGGTTGGGCGGCTGTCACATCGACCTTGACCGCCAGCGAGACCTGCCGACCGAGGTGGCGCGAGAGCGAGTCTGTGATCAGGTCGCGGAGTGCACGCTCGATCGCGTCCTTGGCGAAGTCGCTCGGCGCGGCCAGCAGTGCGGTGCCGTCGAGTAACCCGATAGGGCGAGTTACCTGGATCCATGCGCGCTGCAGCGGTGATCTGATTGACGTGGAGAGCTCCGCGACGACCTGCTCCCACACGAGACCGAGGTCGGTCTGGTGGTCAGACACGTGCAGTTCCCCTCCCTGACAGCGGCGCAGCCAGCATGCCAGCGACGTCGGTGGCTGCGCCGATGAACGTGACGACGTGGCTGCCTGAAGGTCCGGCATCCACAGGCTTATCCACAACTGTGCACGAACATGCGACGCAGCGCATGGAGCCCCCCGTGGGCTTCATGCCTGTGATACGTAGACAATGCCGACCGGTCCGGCTCCCACCCGTGCCCGCGGCGCTGTTATCTACGACAGGATGGGCACGCTAACAAGGGGCGGCGGTTGTCACAAGAGCGGAAATGTAGTCAAGCCCCGGTCGGGTGACGGCGTGTTGTGGTACGTGCTCGGACGGCGACAACATGCCCCCGGGTTTGAGAAGCTCGCAGGCACTGCGTAAGCTCGGACAGTCTCCCACCATTGGTGGGTTGTTCAGCGTGCCCTCGCAAGCTGCCGGACCCGGCGGTTGTGCGTGCCGAAGAGCAGCCATCGGATCGAGGGGACATACCGGACCGGTACCGCAGTCATCGTCGGGAGAACGACAGCCGTGAGCAAGGGTAAGCGTACTTTCCAGCCGAACAATCGCCGCCGCGCGCGGACTCACGGATTCCGCTTGCGCATGCGCACCCGGGCCGGGCGGGCGATCGTCGCTTCGCGGCGCCGTCGGGGCCGCGCGCAGTTGTCCGCCTGAGTTGTTGTAGTCCGCTTGCTGCCCGCGACCGCCCGGCTGACAGACGGTCAGGACTTCCGGTCCGTGGTCCGTCGCGGTCAACGCGCTGGCAGGAGGCGGCTCGTGGCATACGTGCTGGCGGATGGCGCGGGCAGCACCCGTGTCGGGTTCATCGTGAGCAAGGCCGTCGGGAATTCGGTGGTACGACACCGAGTGACCCGGCGGCTTCGTCATCTCATGCGCGATCGGTTGGCAGTGCTGCCGCCGGGCAGCGAGGTTGTGGTGCGGGCGCTCGCGCCCGCGGCCACCGCGTCGAGCGTGATGCTCGGGAACGACGTCGACGCTGCGTTTGGCAAGCTCGGATTGTTGACAGCGAAGCCGGGCGACGCGCTATGAGCAGCGCAGGTAGCGGGCACGATCGGCCCAGCATGGTGGCGCGGTTGCTGATCGTGGTGTTGCGTGGCTATCAGCGGTTCATCTCGCCGCTGCTGCCGCCGTCCTGTCGCTTTTACCCCAGCTGTAGCGCCTACGCGGTTGAGGCATTACGCGTACACGGCCTGCTACGCGG
>JBOHEL010000458.1:0-4308 GCA_050700995.1 Sciscionella sp.
GCGCAAGCAGGTGCTCGTGGGGACGGCGAGCCATCCGCTGCGGCTCGGCGAGGTGCAAGCGGCGGGTAAGAGGAAGATGGCGGCGACCGACTGGGCTCGCGGCACTCGCATCGAATGCGGCGAGGCGCTGCTGTGAGGCTGACGGTGGCTCTGCCACGGCAGGGCCGTAGAAGGGCCACGTTCAGCGAAAACGACGGCGGGGAGTAGCCCAGATGAGCCCAGGACGGCAGCACAAGGGGAAGTCAGGGCCACCGCCCCGCAGGCAGGGGCCCGCCCGGCCGCCCGAGGAGGACCCGGCGCGGCAAGCGGCGCTCGACACCGTGCGAGCGGTCAGGGAGCGGGATGCCTACGCGAACCTGGTGCTGCCGAAGCTGTTGCGGGAAAGGCGGATCACCGGTCGCGACGCGGCACTGGCCACCGAGCTGGCGTACGGCACGGCACGCGCGCACGGCCTGCTGGACGCGGTGATCACGGCCTGCCTCGACCGGAAACTGTCCGATGTGGAAACCAAGCTGCTCGACATCTTGCGGCTCGGCGCGTACCAGTTGCTGCGTACCAGGATCCCCGTGCACGCTGCGGTTTCCGCGACGGTGGACCTGGTGCGTGCCGAGGCGGGCTCACCGGCCGCGGGCTTCGTGAACGCGGTGCTGCGCAAGGTCGGGCAGTCCGATGAACAGGAATGGGTGGCGCGGCTGGCCCCGGACGCCGCGAGCGATCCCATCGGTCACCTGGCGTTCGCCAGCGCGCATCCCCGCTGGATCGCGCAGGCCTTCGCGACCGCGCTCGGCGACACCGGCGACGAACTGGCTGCCGCGCTACGGGCCGATGACGAGCGGCCGCGGGTGCACCTCGCGGCGCGTCCCGGCGAGATCAGCGCCGAGGAACTGGCAGCCATCACCGGGGGCGACCCCGCGCCGTATTCACCCTACGGCGTGCGCCTGCTCGGCGGCGACCCAGGCGAGCTGGCACCGGTGCGCGAGCACCTCGCCGCGGTGCAGGACGAGGGCAGCCAGCTGTGTGCGATAGCGCTGAGCCGGGTCCCGCTGGACGGTGGTGACGCCCGCTGGCTTGATCTCTGTGCCGGGCCGGGAGGCAAAGCCGCCATGCTGGGGGCGCTGGCCGCGACGCAGTCCGGGGTACTCGACGCGGTGGAGCCCGCAGAGCACCGCGCCAAGCTGGTACGCCAGGCATGCACGGGCCTACCGGTGACCGTGCATGTCGCCGACGGCAGGGATACCGGGCTTGACGGCGGTTACGACCGGGTGCTGGTTGACGCGCCATGCACCGGGCTCGGCGCGTTGCGGCGCAGGCCGGAGGCGCGGTGGCGGCGGTCGGCCACCGATGTGCCCCAGCTGTCGAAGCTGCAGCGTGAACTGCTCACCTCGGCGTTGCGGTTGGTGCGGCCGGGCGGCGTGGTCGGGTACGTGGTGTGTACGCCACATCTGTCCGAGACGGTCGCGGTGGTCGCCGACGTGCTGCGGCGAACCGGGGTGGAGCAACTCGACGCGCGGGAGCACTTCCCCTCGGTGCCGGACCTCGGCCGCGGCCCCCACGTGCAGCTGTGGCCGCACCGCCACGGCACCGACGCGATGTTCTGTGCGGTGCTGCGGCGGCCCAGATGACCCCGACGCTCGCGCTCGTCGCGTCCGGTGCCGCGGGCGCACCCGGCGTGGCAGGGGCATCTCGCGATCTCACCCCGGCGCTATGCCGGGCAGACCGTGCCGTCGGTGGGCACCACGCCGTCGACGAGGAACCGCTGTGTGGCCTGCGTCGCGCACGGTGAGGTGGCTATCGCGCCATGTCCGGTGCCCTCCCAGCTCACCAGTACCGCGCTGGGCAGTAGCTGCGCGGCGTGCTGGGTTCCGGGTCCCGGCGTGACCGGGTCGTTCGCCGAGGAGAGCACCAGCAGCGGCGGGACGTGCTCGCCGGTCGTCGTGGGCAGCGGGTCGCTCGGCACAGGCCAGGCACTGCAGAGCAGCAGCGCCTGCGCGAACGTGGCACCGAACAGCGGCTCGGCCGCTTGCGCATCCTTTACCGCCGCCATGACCTTTTTCGGCGGTAACCGGGTGGGATCGTCGTTGCATCCTGTCACCATGCGTGCGTCGAAGCGCGAGGCGTGCTGCGACGAGCCGCCGAGCGCGGGTGCGATGAGATCGGCCAACCCGTTGCCGTCACCGGACCGCGCGCGGGCCAGCGCGTCGGCGAGTACCGGCCACCGCGACGGGTCGCCGAGCGCGGTCAGCATGGCACGCAGCGCCATACCCTGGGTGATCTCTGTGCCGCTCGTCGCGGAGAGTGGCGTGGCACGCAACCGATCGAGCAGCGCGCTCACCGCCTGCCTTGGTTGTGCCCCGAGCGGGCAAGTCTGCTGGGTGCAGTGGGCGGCGAACGCATCGAACGTGTCGCTCGCCGAGTGCGCCCGCTGCTGGGCGCGCTGCTGAGGATCGCTACTGGGGTCGGGGATGCCGTCGAGGACGATCCTGCCCATTCGCTTCGGGAAGCGATGCGCGTACACGGTCAGTACCCGCGAGCCTTCGCCGTGCCCGATCGCATCGAGCCGGGGGGCGCCGAGCGCGGCGCGCACGGTGTCGAGGTCGCCTGCGGTTTGCCAGGTGTCGAACGCCTGCCTACTGTTGTCAAGATCGACCACGCACTGCTGGGTTGCCTTGCGTTCGGCGTCGAGGAGCCCGGCGAGGTCGGTGCTGTCGGGGTCGTATCCGAGTATCTCCTGGCGCACCTGTTGTGGTACGCAGTGCAGGCCGGAGGAGGAACCCGTGCCCCTGCGATCCACCCCGATTAGTGAGAACGTGTGTAGGAATGCCTGCGGCAGTTCGCCTGCGAGGCGTGCGGCATACAGTGTGCCAGGCAGTCCGCCGACGTCGTTCACCACGAGCAGCGGTATCTTTCCGTTCCCCGCCTTGAGCACCGAGATCCTGGGCGTGATCGTGCCTGCCTCGTCGGGCGAGCGCGGCAGGTTGAGTACTTGACCGCACTGCAGCCGCAGGCTCGCCGGCGGCGCGGGCGCGCCCAACTCGGCCCTGACTGGGCCGTCGCAGTTCTGCCAGTTGATGGTGCCTGCGCCGGGCGGGGAGAGCGGGGGCAGCGCGGGTCGAGCGGGTGTGTCCTGGTGTGTGCTCGCCGCGCCGCCGGAGCCGCCGCCGCCGTCGATGATGGCTGGCCGAGTGGAAGGGCCCGCGGTGCAGCTTGCGGCGAACGTCAGGATCGCGGCGCCAAGCAGCATCTTCGGGGTGCCCCGCCAGCGCCGCACGCTTACACCTGCACTCTCGAAAAATCGACTGTTCGTTGCCGGGTGAAGCCTGACATGGTGGGGGTGAGAATGCGGTGAGAGTAGTCCTGACATGGTGGGGAACCGGGAGGTGCGGCAGCGGTGATCGTGGTGAGTGCGCAGCGGGAACCGGCAAGGGCGTTGCGCGCGGGCAGGGTGGTGGTGGCCGGAGTGTTCGGTCGGGTGCCGCCTCCGGCGCTGGTGCTGCTTGGCATCGTCAGCGTGCAGGTCGGCGCCGCGCTGGCCACCCGGCTATTCACCGTGACGGGTCCGGCCGGTGCCGTCGCCCTGCGGCTGTTCTTCGCCGGGGCGATCCTGCTGGCGGTCTGCCGTCCCAGCCTGCGGCTCGGATTGCGGGCGTGGGTGGCGGTGCTTGGCTACGGGCTCGTGCTTGCCACCATGAACATCTGCTTTTATCAGGCCATCGCGCGGATCCCGCTTGGCATGGCGGTCACCATCGAGTTCCTCGGCCCGCTGACGGTCTCGCTGCTGGGATCGCGGAGGTGGACGCACGCGGTGTGGGCGGCACTGGCCGCGGCGGGTGTGGTGTTGCTCACCGAGGGCGGCGGTGCCGTGGACTGGCTCGGCGTGGTGTTCGCGGCGTCCGCGGGGGCGTGCTGGGGCGGCTACATCATGATGGGCGCGCTACTTGGCAGGCGCACCACCGGCGCTTCCGGGCTGGCGTGGGGAATGGCGTTCGCGGCGATGCTCGCGGTGCCCTTCGGGGTGGCGGATTCCGGAACCGCGGTGCTGCAGCCGGTAGCCCTGGTGGCGGGTCTCGGCGTCGCGCTGCTGTCCTCGGTGGTGCCCTACTCCGTGGAGCTGGAGGCGCTGCGTCGGATCCCACCGAGGGTTTTCGGGATACTGATGAGCATGGAACCTGCGGTGGCGGCACTGGCAGGGCTGGTGGTGCTGGGGGAAAGGCTCGGCACGGTGCAGTGGATCGCCATCTGTTGCGTGGTCGCCGCCTCGGTCGGAGCCACCCGCAGCACCTGACTTCACCGAGCGTGACGGCGTTTCGG
>JBOHEL010000459.1:0-4304 GCA_050700995.1 Sciscionella sp.
GGGTTTCTGTGGGTACCATCGTTGCGCGCGCGGCCCAGGATGTCGATGCGGCAAGGCTCGCTGAGGTGGCGGACGAGGAGATCGCCGAAGTGGCCGCACACGGCGTGACTGCGGCCGAGCTGGAGCGGGCAAAGGCGCAGTTCGAAAGCGAGTGGTTCGGTGACACCGCGACCCGCAACGGCCTTGCCGGTGTGCTCGCTCGGTCGGCGACGCAGTTCGGCGACCCCGCGCGCGCGATGCGCGCCGTCGACAGGGCCCGCGCTGTGCAACTCGATGACGTGCATGCGGTTGCCGCGCAATGGTTGCGGCCGGAGAACCGCGCGACGCTGATATACCGCAAGGTTTCCAGATGACGCCCAACCGCCCGCAGGTCGCGCCTGCCGAGGCGTGGAGCTTTCCGCTGCCCGACTTCTACCGGCTGCCCAACGACTTGGCGGTCTGGCAGTACCAGTTGCCGGGCCAGCGCCTTGCCAGCGCGAAACTGATCTTCGACCTGCCGCTCTCGGCGGAGGATCGCGCCGTCGAGGGCATTACGTACCTGATGGCACGCACCCTCGACGAGGGCACGCGGGTGCGCTCG
Organism: Sciscionella sp.; assembly: GCA_050700995.1. Classification (GTDB taxonomy): domain Bacteria; phylum Actinomycetota; class Actinomycetes; order Mycobacteriales; family Pseudonocardiaceae; genus JBOHEL01. Next base: position 581 of record JBOHEL010000459.1, read on the forward strand.
GCCGAGGAGTTCGCCGAGGAGACCGAGCTGCTCGGCGCCTGCTACAGCGCGCGGGTCAGCTACAGCGGGTTCCGCACCGGTGTTGAGGTTCCTGTCGGCCGGATCGCACCCGCGCTGGAGTTGCTTGCCGAGGCCGCGTCGCTGCCAGCGTTCCCCTCGGACGAGGTGAGTCGGGCGGTGCGCAACCGGTGCGACGACATCGTCGATGAGTTGGCCCGCCCGGGGCGCCGCGCCAAACTGGAGATCGCCGCGGCGATGTTCGCGGCCACCTGCAGGTTGTCCCGCCCGGATTCGGGCAGTGCCCAGACGGTTGCCGGTATCGGCCGCGACGAGTTGTCGCGCTGGTATGACACGCAAGTCGACCCCGGCAGGGCAACACTGGTGCTGGCAGGCGATTTCGCCGGTCTGGACATGCCCGCGACGGTGGCGGGAGCGTTCGCGGGCTGGCGAGGGGGGACGGTGCCCGCTGACTCCCCGATCGAGCCGGTGAGCAGGCAGGGGCGGCGGGTGCGGGTGGTGCATCGTCCTGGTGCGGTGCAGACCCATCTGGAGTTCGGGGTGCCCGCGACCGACCGCACCGATGCGCGCTGGGCCGGCATGCGGGTCGCCAGCCACGCGCTCGGCGGCACCATCACCTCCCGGCTGGACGTGGTGCTTCGGGAGGAGAAGGGCTACACCTACGGCATCCGGGCGGGGCTGCGGCCGTATCGGCGTGGCTCGGCGTTCGCCATCACCGGTTCGGTACACACGGCCGTGACCGGAGATGCGGTGGCGCTGGCGCTGGAGCTGGTGGCAGGGGTGCGCACCGGTGGTATCACCGAGAATGAGCGGTCGAGGGCGGTGGACTATCTGCTCGGTGTGACGCCGCTGCGGTACCAGACCGCTACCGCAGTGGCGGAACGCGCAGCCGACCTGGTGCACGGTGGCCTCGGGCCGGGTCATGTAGCCGTGCAACGCGCCGCGCTCGCCACGGTGACGGACGAGGGCGCCGGTTCGGCGCTGGCGCCGTGTCTCGACCCCGAGCGCCTCTCACTGGTCGCGGTGGGCGACGCAGACGTGATCGCGGACCAGTTGCGGGCCTGTTACGGCGATGTCGAGGTCGTCGACGCCTGAAGCCTGTGACGGTGCTGCCAGGGCACGCCGTGCGGGGGTTTACGTAAGCTCCGTGGTCGTGGGCAGGCTGATCGTCATCGAGGGATTGGACGGCGCGGGTAAGCGCACGCTCGCCGATGGGCTGGTCGCAGCGCTCGGTTCCCGCCGTCTCACCGTTGCCAGGCAGGCGTTTCCCCGCTACGGCGAGGATGTGCACGCGGATCTGGTGTCCGAGGCGTTGCACGGACGGCACGGTGACCTCGTCGACTCGGTGTACGGGATGGCGGTGCTCTACGCGCTGGATCGGGCGGGTGCCTCGGGATGGATCCGTGCCGCGCTCGAGGTGAACGATGTGGTGCTGCTTGATCGCTACGTCGCGTCGAACGCCGCATATCAGGCCGCGCGCTGCCATCAGGGTGCCGATGGCGAGGTGGTGACCTGGGTGCGTGAGCTGGAGATCGACCGCCTCGGCCTGCCACTGCCGGACGCGCAGCTGCTGTTGCGGGTACCGGCCGGGCTTGCGGCCGGCAGGGCCAGGAAGCGGGAGCGCACCGAGGCAGGTCGCGACCGGGATGCCTTCGAGTCCGACAGTGGCCTGCAAGAGCGTTGTGCCGTGGTGTACGAGGAGCTCGCGGCGGCGGGCTGGCTGGCGCCGTGGCTGGTGCTGGATGGACGGTCGGAGTTGGATTTCGCGGCGTTGGCGACGGCGCTGCTCGACCAGGTGTAAGCCATTTGGAGTAACGCGGCGTGCCCGACACGGCGGCGTGCCGATGCCAGCCAGACACGTTGTGCAACGATATGGGTATGAAGGCACGTGTGCTGGTGGTGGATGACGATCCAGCTCTCGCTGAGATGCTCACAATCGTGTTGCGTGGCGAGGGTTTTGATACGGCGGTTGTCGGCGACGGCGGCCGCGCGATGCCTGCGCTGCGTGAGCTCAAACCGGATCTTGTGCTGCTCGATCTGATGCTTCCCGGTATGAACGGCATCGACGTCTGCAAGGCGATCCGCGCCGAGTCGGGGGTACCTATCGTCATGCTGACCGCCAAGAGCGACACCGTCGACGTGGTACTCGGCTTGGAGTCCGGTGCCGACGACTATGTGGTGAAACCCTTCAAGCCCAAGGAGTTGGTGGCTAGGGTGCGTGCGCGATTGCGGCGCACCGAGGCCGAGCCCGCGGAATCGCTGACCATCGGTGATCTGGCGATCGACGTGCCAGGTCACGAGGTGCTGCGCAACGGCGCGGCTATCCCGCTCACGCCGCTGGAGTTCGACCTACTGGTCGCGCTTGCCCGCAAGCCACGGCATGTGTTCACCAGAGAGGTACTGCTTGAGCAGGTGTGGGGATACCGTCACGCCGCGGACACCCGGCTGGTCAACGTGCACGTACAGCGGTTGCGTTCGAAGGTGGAGCGCGATCCGGAGCATCCTGAGGTGGTGTTGACGGTCCGCGGTGTCGGCTACAAGGCAGGTCCCCCGTGAGGCACGCGTGAGCACTGCCCCTTTCGGGGATCAGGCGGATCTGACGCCGGCCCAGGTGGTGGGCACCGATGTCGGCGCGACAGAGCGTGCGCGGCACCCGGGCATGGGCACGCGAATCCTGGTGTGGCTGCGCAGGCGTTTCTGGGCATCCAGCGACGTGTGGCGCCGTTCGCTGCAACTTCGAGTCGTCGTGAGCACTCTCGCGCTCTCCGCGGCTGTGGTGTTCGTGCTTGGCATGGTGCTGCAGAACGAGATCACCGACCGGTTGCTTTCCGGCAAGCGGGAGGCGGCGATCAACCAGACCAGGTCCTCGCTGGATCTCCTGCAGCCGACCCTGCTCGGGGTCAACCCGGGCACGGACGCGTTGAAAAGTCGGATGGCCAGCGCCCTGGCGAAGCTCACCACCAGCGGCTCTGGCGCGCAGTCAAGCACGGACTCGCCCGCAGGCGCGTTCCAGCCGGTGCTCGCGGCGGGTTCGGGCGGCGGCCCCAGGGCGAATGTCCCCGCCGTCGGGCCGTACCCCGAAATCCCTGAACAGTTGCGCAAGTTCGTGCTTGGCGGCCAGATTGCCTGGCAGTACGACACCGTCAACGAGCAGGGCACGCCGACCACTTACCTGATCATCGGTACTCCGGTGAGCACCGCGGTCCGCCCCCTGCAGTTGTATCTGATGTTCCCTCTGACGGCGGAGAAGTACACGATCGGCGTGGTGCAGAGCACGCTGATCGTCGGCGGTCTGGTGTTGCTGCTGTTGCTGGCAGGCATCGCGAACCTGGTGACCCGTCAGGTGGTTCGCCCGGTCCGTCGCGCGGCAGAGGCGGCAGGAAAGTTCGCAGAGGGGCACCTGGAAGAGCGCATGAAAGTGGTCGGCGAGGATGACGTGGCACTGCTCGCCAAGAGCTACAACGAGATGGCGGAGAACATTGCCGCGCAGATCCGCCAGCTGGAGGATTTCGGTCACCTACAACGCCGTTTCACCTCCGACGTCTCGCACGAGTTGCGCACGCCGCTGACCACGGTGCGCATGGCCGCCGACGTGCTGCACGCCTCCCGCGAGCAGTTCCCCGCGGGCCTCTCGCGATCCACCGAGTTGCTGGTCGACGAGCTGGACCGGTTCGAGGCGCTGCTCGGTGATCTGTTGGAGATCAGC
>JBOHEL010000460.1:0-4284 GCA_050700995.1 Sciscionella sp.
CGCCAGGGGCAACGAGGCGGCAGGCCGGGTCGGCGAGTTCAGCTCGTTCGTGCTGTTGCAGCGGCTACTCGGTGACAATCGGGTTGACCTGCCAATCTGGCTGTGCGGCGGCATCGGTGTGCACACCGCGGCCGCCGCGGTCATCGGAGGAGCCGTTGGTGTTGTGTTGGACACCCAGCTCGCGCTGCTTCCTGAGGCTGACCTGCCCGCCGAGGCGATCGCCGCCATCGCGGCGAGCGACGGCTCGGATACCGCCGTGCTCGGCGGTCACCGCGTGCACGCGGGCAGTCCGGTGGGTACGGCGGACGCTGATACCGCTGCAGCCACGATGACCGAAGCCGAGGTGGCGGCGGCACTGGGCGGCCGGGACCTGGCAACACAGCTGCTCCCGCTCGGCCAGGACGCGTTCCTGGCCACCAGATTCAGCGAGAAGTACGGCACCGCTGCCAGATCGATCGGCGCGGTGCGGCGCGCGATCACCGACACCGTGCGCGCCGGCTCGTTGTCCTTACTGGCGCCCGGTGCGCCGCTGGCCCGCGCGCTGGGAACCGAGCTTCCGGTGGCGCAGGGACCGATGACGAGGGTGAGTGACCAGGCGGGATTCGCGGCATCGGTGGCCGAGCACGGGGCGTTGCCCTTCATCGCGCTCGCACTGGCCTCCGGAGAGCAGACGAGGACGCTGCTGGCGGAGACCAAGGTCGCGCTCGGCGAGAAGCCCTGGGGTGTCGGTGTGCTCGGCTTCGCACCGGAAGACGTGCGCGCGGCGCAACTCGACGTCATCCGTGAGTCGCGCCCGAGCGTGGCACTGATAGCGGGCGGGCACCCCGCGCAGGCCGCCGAACTCGAGGCGGAGGGGATAACGACGTTTCTGCACGTGGCCTCCCCCCGCCTGCTGCGGCAGTTCGTTGAGGCAGGTGCGCGCAGGTTCGTCTTCGAGGGCGCCGAATGCGGCGGCCACGTCGGGCCAAGGTCGAGCTTCTCATTGTGGGAAGCGCAGATCGGAGTACTGCTGGACTGCCTGGACAGTTCTCAGCGGGTCGACGGCCTATCGGTGCTGTTCGCGGGCGGCGTGCATGATCACCGCTCAGCGGCCATCGTATCGGCGCTTGCCGAGCCGCTCGCTGGACGCGGCGTGGCGGTCGGCGTGCTGATGGGGACGGGCTACCTGTTCACAGAGGAAGCTGTCAGCCACGGCGCTGTACAACCGCAGTTCCAGCGTCAGGTGCTGGCCGCGGAGGATACCGCGCTGCTCGAGACGGCGCCTGGTCACGCGACTCGCTGCCTTGCCACGCCGTTCGCGGAGAGCTTCCGTGCCATCAGCCACGACCTGACCGCGCAGGGACTGCCGAAGCGCCAGGTATGGGAGGAGCTGGAAGCTCTCAACGTCGGCAGGCTGCGGATCGCCAGCAAGGGCCTGCGCCGGGAGGGTGCCGACCTGGTGGCCGTCAGCGAGGCAGGCCAACTCACCGAAGGCCTGTTCATGGCAGGCCAGGTGGTGGCGCTGCGTTCGCGGGTCACCACGGTGGCGAAGCTGCACGAGAGCGTCACCCGTGGCGCGATGGCGTTCCGCGAGGAGCGGGAGCAGGACCTGCGCACCCGACTGGGGATCAGCGAGTGGCAGGCCGAGCTGGCACCCCCGCCCGCCGACGTGGCGATCGTCGGGATGGCGTGCGTGTTCCCCGGCGCGCCCGACCTGGCAAGCTTCTGGGCCAACATCGTCGGTAAGGTCGACGCGGTCACCGAGGTGCCGGAAGAACGTTGGCCCGCCGAAACCTACTTCGCGCAAGGCGCGCGCAGGGGCGCTGGCGACAGCACGCCGTCGAAATGGGGTGGTTTCCTGCCGAAGGTGCCGTTCGACGCGCTGCGTTACGGCATACCGCCTGCCACGCTGGCGGCCATCGAACCGGTGCAACTACTCGCGTTGGAAGTCGCGCAGCGTGCGCTCACTGACGCCGGTTACGGCGAAGGCGGGTTCGACCGGTCGCGGGCCAGCGTAGTGTTCGGCGCGGAGTCAGGCAGCGACCTGTCCAACGCCGCCACCCTGCGAATGGTGCTGCCGTCGTATCTCGGCGAGTTACCGGCAAGTCTGGAAGGGCAGCTGCCGAAGCTCACGGAAGACTCCTTCCCCGGTTCGCTGTCGAACGTGATCGCCGGGCGCATCGCGAACCGCCTCGACCTCGGTGGTGCCAACTACACGGTGGACGCCGCCTGTGCGGCATCGCTCGCCGCACTCGATGCGGCGTGCCATGAGCTGGTCGGCGAAACCAGCGACCTGGTGCTCTGCGGAGGCGCCGATCTGCACAACGCGATCAACGACTACCTGTTGTTCTCCGCCGTCGGCGCGCTCTCGCCGAGCGGTCGCTGCCGTACTTTCGACGAATCCGCCGACGGTATCGCGCTCGGGGAGGGCGTGGCCTGTGTCGCACTGAAGCGGCTCACGGACGCGGAACGCGACGGCGACCGGATCTACGCCGTGGTCGAGGGTGTCGGCAAGGCAAGTGACGGCAAGTCGCTCGGCCTCACGGCGCCGCGGCCTGAAGGCCAGCGCAGGGCCCTGCACAGGGCCTACCTCAACGCGGGCATCTCCCCGGCGCAGGTCGGCATGATCGAAGCGCACGGGACGGGTACCGCCGTCGGTGACAGGACCGAGCTGGAAACCCTGGACGCGATGTTCGCCGAGGCAGGCGCCGAGGAGGGAAGCTGCGCGCTCGGGTCGGTAAAGTCACAGATCGGTCACACCAAATGCGCTGCGGGGCTTGCCGGGCTCATCAAGGCGGCGATGGCCGTGCACACCGGGGTGAAGCCGCCGACACTGCACATCAGCCGGCCGAACCCGGCATGGCGAGAGGGCGCCAGCCCGTTCGCCTTCCACGGCAACGCGGCGCCGTGGACGCGGCCACCCGAGGAACGGGTCGCGGGAGTGAGCGCTTTCGGCTTCGGTGGCACCAACTTCCATGTCGTACTGCGTGGCCACGGCTCGGCCGAGACGGTCCGGCATGGGCTTCACGAGTGGCCGGTCGAGCTGTTCACGTTCCGTGGTAAAGATCATGCTCTCGCCTGCCGTGAGGTGGAGCGACTGCGCACTCTGATAGCCACCAACGACGCGCACGGCCGTCCGTGGCGGCTGCGCGATCTCGCGCGGACCGCCTCGGTGTGGGCGGACCGCGGCCGGGGGCCGGTACAGATCGCCGTCGTCGCCGGTGACCTCGACGAGCTGGCGACCCTGCTCGGCGACGCGATTTCCGGAACACCGCGTCCGACAGGCGGCCTGTTCCTCGCAGCAGGTTCGGCCGATGAAGGGTCCGGCAAGCTGGCCGTGGTGTTCCCGGGGCAGGGCAGCCAGCGACCGGGCATGGTCGCCGAACTGGCGGTCGTGTTCCCCGAGGTGCAGCGGTTCGCGCGACTGTCGCACCAGGTCGCATCCGCGATGTTCCCGCCGACCGCGTTCGGCGCGCAAGCACGTGCCGGGCAGGCGGAGCGCCTGCGGGACACCAGGATGGCGCAGCCTGCGATGGGTATAGCGGGCCTCGCGATGAACCATCTGCTCGCCCGCTTGGACGTGCGGCCCGACATGGTCGCCGGGCACAGCTACGGCGAACTGGTCGCCCTTGCCGCGGCAGGCTCATTCGACGCCGACACCCTGCTGTGTATCAGCGCGGAACGGGCCGATGCGATCCTCGACGCCGCGGGCAGCGACAGCGGTGGCATGGCGGCGGTCGCGGCTGAACCAGCCGATGTCGAGCGCGTGCTCACCGAAGCAGGCGTTTCGGGCGAGGTGGTGGCGGCGAACTACAACGCGCCGCGCCAGATCGTGATTTCCGGGCCGACTCCCCAGCTTGAACGGGCGTTGACGGCGCTGCGCTCCGCCGGTCTGCCCGCGAAGCAGCTCCCGGTGGCGTGCGCCTTCCACAGCCCGGTTGTGAGGGAAGCTGGCAGTCGCTTCGCCGAGATGCTCGCGAAATACCGATTCGCGCCCCCGGAGTTGCCGGTGTGGTCGAATCGGACGGCAGGCGTCTACGGGCAGACCGCCATGGCCGTGCGCGATGAGCTCGCCGCGCAGATCGGCTCACCGGTCAGGTTCGTCTACCAGATCGAAGCTATGTACGCGGCGGGCGCTCGGGTGTTCTTCGAGCCGGGCCCCGGCAAGGTGCTAGGCAGGCTGATCGACACCATTCTCGGCGATCGCCCGCACACCATGGTGAACTGCGAGGGCACCGCGGGCACGGGCTTGCGTGGCTTCCTCAGCGCGGTGGCTCAGCTTGCCGTTGCTGGTGTCGAGCTGCG
>JBOHEL010000461.1:0-4281 GCA_050700995.1 Sciscionella sp.
CGAGCTGGTCATTCCTGTATCGCTCGATGCTGCCGGTGCTCGCGGCGGCAGGCCTGCGGGCGATCGCCCCCGATATGGTGGGTTTCGGCCGTTCGGACAAACCCACCGCGATCGCCGACCACAGTTATGCCCGCCACGTCGAATGGCTGCGGGAGTTTGCCTTCGACGTCCTCGACCTGCGCGACGCCACTCTGGTCGGCCAGGACTGGGGCGGACTGACTGGACTGCGGCTGGTCGCGGAGCACGCCGACCGGTTCGCGGCCGTGGTCGCCGCCAATACCGGCCTGCCGACAGGCGACATCGATATGCCCGAGGTGTGGTGGGCGTTCCGCCGCGCCGTCGAGAAGGTTGACAGGCTCGACATCGCGCGGCTGATCCAGAGTGGTTGTGCCACAACACTTTCCGCGGATGTGCTGGCGGCATATGATGCCCCGTTCCCCGACGAGTCGTACAAGGTGGGGCCGCGAGCGATGCCTGCGCTGGTACCGACCCGGCCGGACGATCCGGCGACGGAGGCCAACCGGAGTGCGTGGGATGCGTTGTCGGTGCTGGACCTGCCGTTTCTGTGCGCGTTTTCCGACGGGGATCCGATCACCGGTGGCATGGCGCCGATCCTGCGGCGCACGATGCGCGGCGCGGCAGGCAGGGATCATCCGACCATCGCGGGAGCCGGGCACTTCCTACAGGAAGATGCGGGCCAGCGCCTAGCCGCGGCGGTAGTCCGCTTCCTGGCCTGACCAAGCAAGAATCGGTCAGGTGGCGGTCAGGCGCTGGCGTTGGGAGTCGTCGGTGGCGAGGTCGATGCAGGTCCACGCCATGGCGGTGCTGCTCTGGATAATGGCGGTATCGGCGGAAGGCGAGGCACAGTGCCTGGCGAACTCGGGCTGGTGGTTCCCGGAGTCGCCGCATTCGATGGCGATCATCGGATGGATGGCGGGCATAGCGCGGGAAATGTTGCCCATATCGGTCGATCCGAGCGCTACACCCTCGCCGGCCGAGCCGTCCGGTAATAGTCGCCCGAGAGACTCGGCGTTTGCGCGGTAGAGATCCACCATCGTCGCGTCGTTGCGGAACTCCGCGTAGGGCGGCGACTCGTCGCTGCTGGTGAACGTGGAGCCGGTCGCAATGGCGCCGGCCTGGAAACAGGCGTTCACCCTCGGCATCAGCGCGTCGACACCTTCCAGGGTCTCGGCGCGGACGTAGTAAGCGGCCGTGGTGCGCGCGGGGACGATGTTGGGTGCCTCGCCGCCCCGAGTGACGATGCCGTGGATACGGTCGCCCGGCAGGATGTGCTGGCGCAGCAGGCCGATGCCGACCTGCGCGATAGTGAGGGCGTCCGCCGCGTTGATGCCGTTCTGGGGGTAGGCGGCGGCGTGTGCGGGCTTGCCGGTGTACTCGACTTCGAAGTGGGCCACCGCGATCATCCGCGACGCCGCCCGTTCCTCCGGTGACGGGTGGACCATCATCGCGGCGTGGGTACCCTCGAACACGCCGTGGTCGAGCATGAGGATCTTGCCGCCACCGCCCTCCTCCGCTGGGGTGCCGAACACCCTGACGGTGATACCCAGCTCGTCGGCCAGCCCGGCGAGCCCGAGTGCGGCGCCGACACCCGCCGCCGCGATCACGTTGTGCCCGCAGGCGTGCCCGATATCCGGCAGCGCGTCGTACTCGCAGCAGATGCCGAGCACCAGTGGCCCGGAACCGGCGGTGGCCAGCAGGGCGGTTGGCAGCCCGGCGACGCCGCGCCGCACGTCGAAACCGCCGCGCTCCAGCTCCTCGGAGACCCATTGGCTGGCCTGGTGCTCCGCGAACCCGAGCTCGGGATTGGCGTGGATGCGGTGGCTCAGGCCGACCAGCCGATCGGCCGCACCGTCGATGGTGCTGCTGGCCACGTCCTTGCTCCTCATCGAGTTCCTCCCTCGACGGCGAGGTCGCCTCGGACGGCCCTGCCGTTCTGGTAGACCGCGGCGATGTTCTCGCCGAATGCCGGTAGGTCGTACGGGTCACCGTCGACGAGCACCAGGTCCGCACGCTTGCCGGGGCTTATCGTGCCCAGCTCGTCGGCGACACCGAGCAGCTCGGCCGCGTTGGAGGTGGTTGCCGCGAGTACCCGCGCCGGGTTCATGCCGCCCGAACGCATCAGCGCCAGTTCGTCGAGGTTGCGACCGTGAGGACCGACACCGCTGTCGGTGCCCATCGCGATCCGCACCCCGGCTGCGACCGCGCGGGAGAAGGCGTCCTGGTGTATCTCCACAACCTCCTTAGCCTTGCGTACCACCGTTTCCGGCAGTTGGGCACCGGCGTCGGCCGCGTCGATCACTGCCCTCGGCGCCACCAGGGTCGGCACGAGGTACGTCCCGGCGTCCACCATCATCTCGATCGCCTGGTCGTCGAGGTAGATCCCGTGTTCGATGGATCTGATACCGGCCCTTACGGCGTTCTTGATCCCCTCGGTCCCCTGCGCGTGCGCCATCACCGGCAGTCCGACGGCGTTGGCTTCCGCGACCATCACTTCGAGCTCCGCCAGGCTGAACTGGGCGTGTCGTGGATCATCGCCAGGTGAGAGTACGCCGCCGGATGTGCACACCTTGATCACGTTCGCGCCAGCCCTGATCACCTCGCGTACTTTCCGGCGGACATTCTCGCTGCCGTCGACCACGCCGTCCGGCCTGCCAGGATGCGGCACCGAGAGTGGCGCGCAGATGCCCGACGGCAGTAGCCCGTCGCCGTGCCCACCGGTCTGGCTCAGTATCGAGATCGCGATATGCATGCGTGGGCCGTCGATCAGGCCGTCGGCCACCACCCGCTGGATGCCGAGATCCGCTCCGCCCGCGTCCCTGACGGTTGTGATGCCGCAGTCCAGCGTCGCGGAGAGGTTCCGAGCGGCCTGGTAGAACTGGTAGGAGAACGGACGTTGCAACCGCCGCAACAGGTCGACGCCCGAGGTGGTGACGTGTACGTGGCAGTCGAAAAAGCCAGGCAAGATCGTCATGCCGCTGGCGTCTATGTCTTCATCGCCGTCGAGTCCGGTGCCGATCTCGACGATGCGCTCGCCCTCGATGACGACGTCCGCGTCCGCGGGTTCGGCACCGGTGCCGTCGAACACCCTGCCGCCGTGGAACACGGTGCGGCTCATATAGCTCCTTCTTTCGCGGTCTGGGCCGATCGGTCCAGATCCACCATCGGCTCGTTCGCCGGGCGTGGAGTGCGGCCCATCCGTGCGGCCAGTTCGAGGATCCCGATGATGACGATGTTCACGGCGAGACCGATGATGCCGACATTGACGTTGCCTGCCGCGGTGGTGTTGATGAATGTCAGGTAGATCACCACAGCCTCACCCGCCAGCAGGCCTGCCAGTACCGTCCACCACCGCAAGCGTTGACTGCGCCAGAGCAGTCCCGCGGCGATGGCCGGGGCGAGTTGGTCCAGCCCGCTGTAGGTGAGCAGCAGCAGGTTGGCGAGCAATCCAGGCCGGAGGATGGCCAGCACCAATGCCAGCGCGGTCGCGCCGACCACCGTCGCCTGGTTGATCCAGTACCGGCCGCGCGGGTTACGGGTGCGCGCGACGTTCTGTGCCAGCAGCGAGGACATGCCGATCAACAGCCCAGCGGCCGGCACCATCGCGGTGGCGATTCCCGCCACCCCGACCAGGCCAAGCACCCAGTCCGGCAGCACCCTGGCGGCGACCGTCAACAGCGTGGCATTGCTGTCGGTGGCCGCGGGCAGTACCAGCAGCGCGGCGAATCCGACGATCATTGGGACGATCAGCGCCAGCTCATAGAGTGGCAGGAAGATGTAGTTGCGACGCAACGCTTTCTGGCTGCGCGCGGAAAGGATGCTCGGCCAGGTGTGCGGCAGCGTGAGGAACAGGACGCCGATAATGCTGATGGCCATGTTCGTGATGAACCAGACGACGTCGTGCGAACCAGTGTGCAGCGACAGCATGCCGGGGTGCTCGCTGAGCACCCGGTGGAACACGTTGCCGATGCCGCCCGCGATGGCGTTCGGGACGGCGACCAGCAGCACCACCAGCATCACGATCATGATGACGTCCTTGAAGTAGGACGCGGTGGCGACGCCACGGATCCCTGACCACAGCACGAACCCGACAACCAGTACGAAAGCGACGATCATGCTGATCGTGCCGTTCGCGCGGTCACCCGTCGCGAGTTGCACGATCAGGCCCAGCCCTGTGACCTGTAATTGCAGGTAGGGCAACAGGAACACGATACCGAAGATCGCCGAGATGGTGCCGAGTGTCTTGCTCCGGTAGACGTCCTC
>JBOHEL010000462.1:0-4276 GCA_050700995.1 Sciscionella sp.
GCCGGCGACCCCGCCGAGGACCGGCGTACCGGGGGCCGTCGCGCCGCCGCCCCCCACGCCGCCACCGACGTAGCTGCCGCCCGTGCCGGTGGCGTACGGCCCGACCGAGCCGCCGCCAGTGCCGCCTCCGCCACCCGAGACCGAGCCTCCGCCCGGGCCAGATCCACCATGCAAGCCCGAGTCCTCCACGCCCGCTGACTCCGGTGCAGCCGTGGAGAGCTTCCCGCTAGCGTGACCTAGACCGCTGACCAGAGCCTTGTAGGCCGTGCCAGCCTCGTTCTCGCGGGCGTTGATGCTCCGGGTGTGTTGGCCCTCCAGCTTCGCGTGGATCAGCTGCGCGCGGGACATCCCGGCCGGCTCCCCGGCATCGCTCTGATCCCGGTGCGGGTCGAGAGGAGCGGGCGCGGGAACGATCGCCGGCAGGTCGGCGTAGGCGTGCTGGGCCTTGCGCAGCGCCGTCGCGGCGTCTGTGAGCCCCTGCGAGCCGGTGTGCATCTTCCCGCGCACGTTGTCGACGTGTCCGGCCAGATTGGTGAAGGCTGCGGTCGCCGCGTCGCTGTCCTTGCCCGTCCATGCGCCCGCGATCTCGCCCTTGACCGTGTGCAGCCGGGTGACCAGGTGCCCCAGCGTCTGGGCTGCCTTCTGCCACTGCTGGGCGGCGGTGTCGATCGCGTGGGGGTTCGCGCTCTCCACCATGGCCAGCTTGCGTTCGTTGGGTCCTGTCATCTCACACTCTCCCCGTCCCGGCGCCGGGCGCTGCCCGACCCCGCTTCTTCATCATCGTCGCTGTTCCCCCGGCCCCGCCGAGCACGACCACGGCCACGATCACCCACACCCATGGCGGCACCCCGCCATCGCTTCCGCCGGATTGGGTGCCGAGGGTGTTGCCCGTCTTGCCCGTCTTTCCAGACTTACCCGCCGCTGCAACCGACGGGCTAGCGCTCGCCTTCCCCGACGTCGACCCGTCCACCTGGGCCTTGCCGTAGCTCGACATCGGGAAGTCCTTCATCGCCGCCTTCGGCCCGTGCAGCAGCGGATTCACATTCGGCCACTTGGTTGGATCGTGATTGAGCATGTCCGGCAGGGACGTGATCCCGAACCCGTACTTGGGGTCCCAGTAGTATTTCCGGCTGCCGCCGGTGAAGTGGATCAGGTCCTGCACCAGCTGGTTCCCAGTGGCGTCGGGATACTTCTGCTTCACCAGCGCCAGGCATCCCGCCACGATCGCCGTCGCCGGCGACGTCCCCGTCACCCAGCCGGTGGAATCCCAACCACCCAACCAGCCCATGGCATTCACATGCACCCCCGGGGCGGAGATGACCGGGAAGGAGGTTCGGTAGTCGGTAAACGTGGGTGGCGGATTCGTCGACCAAGGTCGAGCCTTCCTGTCCACCGCGTTAACCGCAACGACACCCGGCACGGCCGCTGGGTAACCGATCTGTGGCATTGCGTTCTTCCCGGCGGTGTCACCGGATGCAGCTACCAGCACGACGCCGTGCTCGATCGCGTGGCGGACAGCGTGCTCAAGAGCCGACCCTCCTCCCGAGAAGGCCACAGACATCGAGACTATGTCGGCCCCAGCCCGCACCGCCGAGTTGATCTCCGTGGCCAAACCAGACGGACCACAGTCCAAGTCAGCTGGCGGTTGGGTGTCCAGACCGAAAAACCGCAGCCGCGCACCCGGAGCCACTCCCCGGACCCCCGCTCCGTCGGGACCCATGCCGTGCCCACTGCCCACTACATAGGACGCCATGCTCGTCCCGTGATCGTTGTAACTCCCGGGCTTCGAAGTCGTCTTCTCACCGAAACAATCAGGACCCAGCGACACGTGCTGGCCGCGCAATTCCGGAGCATGCGTGTCGATCGACTCATCGATCACCGCCACGGTCACGCCCTTGCCGGAAAGGTGTCGCTGCGTCTGGCCGATCTTCATCACCCGGAACCACCAGCCGTCCGTCCCCCCAGGCTTGGCACCCCGGGCCGACGCTGCAGACCCGCTAGCCAGCGGGCACCCAGACAGCATTATGCAGACCGCCAGCGCACACCACCTGTGCGGCCGCGACCTACCGGAGACCTCCCGAGAACGAACCATCACGGGTATGTGGTGTTGCCCTTGGATCCGTGCGGTGGCGTCGTCGTACCGGACTCAGGTCCACCCTGTGTGCCAGAGGAGCTCGACCCGTCGCCGGACGAACCGTCCTGGCCGGCGTTCACGCGCTGCAGGCCCGTACCCTGCTCCTTGCGGCTCGTCTCATAGTCAGCCTGTGAGTGGTACGTGTGGCCCTCCCACCGCTTCCCCAGCCCAAGCAACGCCGCCTGGGCGTTGTCGTCGGTAGACTGGTATTCCTTGACGCAGGCGCGCAGGTTGTTGCAGAAGTCCTCCAGGTCAGCCTTCACGCCCTTGACCGTGTCCTCGAAGACTTGGTGCACACGGTCCTGCTGCCGCTCCAACGCCTCGGCGGCGGGCACCTTGCTGAACGCACCCCCATGCACCTTGCCGTTGCCCAGCTGCGTAGCACTTTCGCTGGCCGCGTCGTGCAGCTCACCCACCTTGCCGTTCGCGATCTGGTCGAGCTCGTCGATCGCGATCTGAACCGCCGAGAGCGTGCCGCCCATCTCTCGCATGAACATGGTTTGCCCCCATGGGTCCCGAGCCGACGCTGACCGTGGACCGGTTCATCCGGCCCACGGCCCAGCACCTGCTCATACGGTCGGTGCCGGGGTCAGCCCCAGCGGTTGGTGTTCTGGTTCTCCGTAGCCTGGTAGTCCGAGTTCGACGAGGACACCTGCGATCCGATCTGGGCAAGAAGCGCCTTCATGTCGGCCATCCCCGAGTCCCACTTCGCCTTCGCCTGCTGATACGCCGCCGACGCCGACCCCGTCCAGTCCGACCGCAACGGCGCCAACTCCGAGTTCAACCCATCAAGGCGACCCTCGATCTGGTTCGCCCCAGCCTGAATATCGGCCGCAGCCCCCTCCAACGCACCAAAGGTGACCTTCATGTCTCCCGTACTCATCCCACTCATCCCCAACTCTTGCTACTCAAGATCTCTCGTCATGTCCGAACCGGGCCTCAGCCCAGCCGGCCACCCAGCTTGTTGAACGACGCCTGCTGCGCCTGATCACCAGCGTCATAGGTCCGCTCCGAGGTCTGCAGATTCTGCTCGAACTCGTTCAACGCCGAAATGATCTTCCGCGCATCCTCATCCCAACGCACCATCACCTGCTGGAACGCCGAGGAACCCGCACCACGCCACTGCGCACCAATCCCCGACAGCTTCCCCCGCATCGACGCCAACTGCTGATCCAGATCCGACCGCGCGGCCGACACCATCTGCGCGCCACGCTGCAACGATCCCTCTTGCTTGGAAACCTCACCGGCCATTACGACCAGCCTCCTCTCGAATCCCCCGCCACAGCGTGGGCTATCGGTCGTTGACCCCCACCGGCCGGTCGAATATCCCGAGCGAACAAGAGCCGAGCCCCTTGTCGGTGACGGCCACTGCCATCACCATTGGTCACGGTCGAGACCCCGAACCATGACGCAAGAATCACCCTAAAGTCCCCTGATGGGGGTTGACAACAGCAAGGAACCCCAAACACGCGCGCGCGAGTGGCATCGCCGTCGCACCCGTCGTACGCCGTTCCATGGTGAATCATGCGGGCATCCTTCCCCGCCTGCCGCTCCCCCAAACCAACCCGGCTGGAAAGTTCCGTCCTGCCTCACGCTGACGGCCCCGTCCCGGCTCCGGGCTCCGCACGACCCCGCTTGCGCAACGTCACCCCGGTTCCCCCGGCCCCGCCGAGGACGACGACGGCCACGATCACCCACACCCACGGCGGCACCCCGCCGCCGCTCGAACCGGCGCCGGAGCCCACCGACCCGGCCTTACCGCTCCGCCCGGTCTTCCCCGCCGCCGCAGCCGTCGGGCTGGCGCTCGCCTTCCCCGACGCCGACCCATCGGCGGCCGTGGCCTTGCCGTAGCTGCTCGGGAAGTCCTTCACCGCCGCCTTGGGCCCGTGCAGCAGCGGGTTCACATCCGGCCACCTGGTCGGATCGTGCTCGAGCATCTCGGTCACCGAGGCGATACCGAACCCGTAGTGCGGGTCCCAGCCGAACGGGTGAGAACCGCCGGTGTAGTGGATCAGGTCCTGCACCAGCTGATTACCGGTGGCGTCGGGGTACTTCTGCTTCACCAGCGCCAGGCACCCCGCCACGATCGCCGTGGCTGGCGAGGTACCCGTACTCCACGCGGTGGATCTCCATCCGTTAACC
>JBOHEL010000463.1:0-4268 GCA_050700995.1 Sciscionella sp.
GAGGTTCCGGACGACCCTGCTCGTCCAGGTCGGTCATGCGGTGAGGCTACCGACGGAGCCACCGCTGGACCCGGCGGTTCCCCATTGCGGCCGGGAATGGGAGCCGACGGCTTCCGCGCCTCTGTGTCTCAGTGGACGATCCCGTGCGGGACGGCTTATTGATCTTTGTGCTGGTTCCCGCGGTGCTGCGCATGTGGTTCGGCTTGCGGGGCGGCATCCACCAGTCGACGAGGTCGAGGTGATTGCTTCATGACCTGTGGGGGGAGGCGTCACTACTCGGGCGGGTGGCGGCGTCCCAGTGCCGCGGCGAATTGGGCGTGATCTGGCTTTTTGGGATCGGCGATGGCGCCGACGATGTGGTCGGGTCGGATGAGGGCGACGTAGCGGTCGCGGTCGAAGAACCGGGTCAGAGCGGCGACATCGCCGTTGATCAGTGGCAGTCCGAGCTCGGCGGCGAGGGTCTGCGGGTCGGTCTGGTTTCCGGCCCAGAGAACCGCGCCGGCGGGCATTCGCGGGTAGATGCGCTCGCCGTCGTCGGCGAGGACGTCGGGAAGGCGCTGCCCGAGGCCCTTGTCCCTGCCCTGAAGGATTCGGGACTGCTCGTAGGGGACGTCGAGCATGGAGAATCTGCGGGTCATGGCGCCGGCCGATTGGCCGAAGCCGAACAGCATGTCGAGGGTGCGGACCAGGGCTAGACGTCGGTGCGGTCGTGCGGTCTGGAACCGTTCGGCCAGGTCGGTCACCGGCTGTACACGGCGGCTGATCAACGAGGTCCGTTCCTCGGAATAGGATTCGAGCAACGCGTCGGCATCGGTGCTGGGCTCGGTCACCGAAGTCGCCAGTTTCCAGGCAAGGTTGTGGGCGTCCTGGACGCCGGAGTTCATGCCTTGTCCGCCTGCCGGGCTGTTGAGATGGCCCGCATCGCCGGCGATGGTGATCCGCCCGTCGCGGAATCGGTGGGCACTCCGTTCGTGCTTGTGATAGACGCTGTGCCAGAGGACCTCGATCGAGCCGGAACCGAACAGTTCCTGGGCGCGTTTGACGATGTGGTTGGTGAGGTTTGAACCGCTGAGGCGCTCGTCGATGGCCTGCTCGATGATCCGCCAGATCCGGTGGCCGAAACGGATGCCCACGATGACGCCGCGCTGGTCGAGCATGGTGGGCCATTCGTCGGTGCGGTCGAGTTCGGCATCGATGCGCACATCGGCGAGCAGTGCTTGGGTCGGGTAGGTCTTGCCAGCCAACTCGATCCCGAGCTGGCTCCGGACGTGGCTGTGCGCGCCGTCGGCTCCGACCAGGTAGTCGGTTGTGTCGGTCGTGTCGGCCCCGCGGGTCGCGACGCGGACCCGAACCCCGGTGGAGTCTTGCTCGAAGCCGAGAACTTCGGTATCGAATCGCACGTCGACCAGCCCGGTGGCGGTGACAGCGTCGAGCAGGACCCGTTCGGTGCGGTCCTGAGGGATCGCCAGGGAGTACATCGCCGCGGTCTGATCAGCAAGCTTGGTGAAGTCGACGTGCAGGATCTGGTGGTCGTTATGGGGCTCTCTCAACCGGACGTGCGGTACGCGGTTCCCGACCGCTAGCAGCGGCTCGAGGACACCCCATTGCCGGAAGATCTCCAGGGTGCGCGGAAGGATCAGCGTCGCCCGCGAATGTGGATTGAGCTGTGTCTTCTTCTCGTACACCACGCTGCGGACACCGGCACGGGCCAAGCCGAGGGCGACGGCCAGACCGACTGGTCCGGCGCCGCTGATCGCGACCGGTGCTGGAGGACTCGGGACCTCCAGCGCCGGGGTGGTCCGGTGCGGTCCGGTGGCGTGATGGCTGGTCAAGAGGTGTGCTTTCTTCGCAGCGTCGCGGTGGCGAGCCAGGCCCGGGCGGCGTCGGTGGCGTCGCCGGTGAGTCCGGCCGGCACCGTTCGCCGGTATTCGGCGGCGATTTCTCGGAGGTCATGCACGGTAGGTCGCCATCCGTGGCCGGTGAGCCAGCCGTCGAGGTCGGCGGGCCCTCCCTGCCAGAGATCGACCAGGTCGGCCGACACCGCGGCGCGTGCGGCACGCAGGGAGGGCGAGTCCACGATGTGATCGAGGGCCACGGTGCTCGCTGCGGCGGACAGGTCGGTGATGCGGTCGAGCAGTGTGTCGGCGGCAGCGGGAGGCAGGGCGTAGAGAATTCCTTCGGCCAGCCAGGCTGTGGGCTGCGCGGGATCGAAGCCCGCGCTGCGCAACACGGTCGGCCAGTCGTGACGCAGGTCAGCGGGCACTGGCACGCGCTCGCAGCGTGCTGGGACGTCGTGGGCGGCCAGTGCGGTATCGCGGAAGGTCAGCACCTCCCCGAAGTCGAGTTCGAACACCCGGGTGCCGGGCGACCAGTCCAGCCGGAACGCGCGGGTGTCCATACCGCAGGCCAGCAGCACCACCTGGGTGAGGCCCTCGCGGGTGAGCCGGAGCAACGTTCGATCCAGGAACCGGCTTCGAACAGCCACCTGGCCGGCCATCAAGGCGAAGAAATCCAGGCCAGACCGCGGAGATGCGGCTGCCCACGGCGAACCGGCCGCCGCGGCCGCGGCCAGGATGTGCTCGGCATAGGGATCGGCGACCAGCCGGTCGGGCCGTGCGTTCTCCGCGACCCGCAGCCGAGCCACTCCCAAGGCGGTCGCACCCACACCAGTGAGCTGTGCAGGAAGCTCAGGCTCGGGGACCATCGACCCCACCTCCAGACCGAAGAGTTATTCTGTTTGGAGGTTTATCAGCTACGATGGGTGAGGTCAAACAGAGCACTCGTTCGGTTTAGGGGGGATGCCAGTGCCGCCGGTGTCCCAGCGCTACCGCGACTCTCGCCGTCGTCAGATCCTCCACGCCGCCCGGGAGTGCTTTGCGCGTGGTGGGTTCCACGGCACGTCCATGCAGGACGTCTTTGCCGAGTCAGGTCTGTCGGCCGGCGCCGTGTACGGGTACTTCGCGAGCAAGAACGATCTGGCCGGAGCGATCATCGAGGAAGTGCTGAGTGAGATCGCCGTCGCGCTCGACACCGTCACCAACCCAGAACCACCACCGCCCCTTTGCGAGGTTCTAGGTCAGGTGTTCCAGGTCCTCGACCGTCCGCCAAACGGCCGCCAGCTCGCCAGCCTCGCGGTCCAAGTCTGGGCCGAGGCCGGTCGGAGTCCGGAACTGAGCGCCCGACTGTCGGGCTACTACCGCCAGATGAGCGAGCGCTTCACCACGCTCGTGCAGCGCTACCAACGCGACGACGCCCTCAACCCCGACGTCGACCCACACCACCTCGCGCAGGTCCTCACTGCCCTGGGTCCAGCATTTCTGTCCCAGCGCGCCCTTCTCGACGACGTCAGCGCCGGCACCTTCAGCCGCGGACTGTGCGGTCTGCTTGCCATCCACCCGGACCAGAAACCTATCGCTCAACAGGAGGCAGCTCTCGGCACCCGCGTCACAGGGCTGTCCCGCTGAAGGATCCTCTTCTGAGACGGCGCGAGCAGGGGTTCTGAGACAGGTCTTAGATCCCCTCAGGGTCGACCTCGCCACACGCTAGCTCTCAAGCTCGGAACTGTGGTGGCCTTGGCAGTCGCGCGGCCAGTAGCCCGGCGGCCGTCTTGTCGGCGGCGGCCAACCACGCCGCATAGACCCGAAGCGTCGTCGCTCCGCCACCGCCGTGACCGAGCCGCCCGGCAACGGTGCGGACGTCGACGCCAGCCGCGATCAGCTCGGTGGCGCTGTAGTGGCGCAGCGCATGTAGGTGCGTGTCGATGCCGAGATCAGCGGTCATCCTCGTGTACCGATGAGTAACGGCATCGGGATCACAGTGCCGCCGGTGGTCAGGTGCGTAGGAGAACACGAAGGCGGCGGCGTCGAGCGTGGTGCCGAGTTCGGTGCAGTGGCGCTG
The DNA here is from genome assembly GCA_050700995.1 of Sciscionella sp. Classification (GTDB taxonomy): domain Bacteria; phylum Actinomycetota; class Actinomycetes; order Mycobacteriales; family Pseudonocardiaceae; genus JBOHEL01. Next base: position 3,898 of record JBOHEL010000463.1, read on the forward strand.
CGCGCTCTGCTTGTGGACGGTCAGGATCGCGATGGTGTCCGGGTCGAGGCTGACGATGCGCATCTGGTGCGTCTTGGTTTCTTTGAGGAGCGCCTTGCCGTTCTGGCGGACCAGGTTGCGCCGGATGGTCAGCAACCCGGCGGACAGGTCGAGGTGTTCCCACGCCAGGCCGAGCAGCTCGCCGCGTCGCGCGCCAGTGATGAAAGCCAGCCACACGAAGGTGCCCCAGTCGGCGTCCTGCTCCCACGCCGCACTCACGATCTTGGCCGCCTCCTCGGCCGATGGCGGATCGGGCTGCGGGTGCTGCTGACGCGGGCGCTTGACCGCTTCCAAGGGATTGACCGCGATCCAGCCCCACCGCAGCGCCGCAT
>JBOHEL010000464.1:0-4256 GCA_050700995.1 Sciscionella sp.
CCGGGGCAGCCTTCACTGTCCAGGGGCCAGCATCGGGCTGTTGTGATATGCCGCGATCAGCCACTGCCCGGCCCGCTTCTCGAGAACCCACGTCGCGTTCACCTTGCCCGCGTCCGGAACCTCGGTGTCGCCGGCGAACAGGATTCCAGATCGGCTGATGACGATCGCAGCATCGCTGCCCAGGAAGCGGAGGCTGAGCTGAGTGTTGTCGGTCGAGCTGCCCTTGAGCGGTCCCTGGAAGGCCAGGGACATGTTCTTGCGGATCACGTCACGGCCGTCGCGCAGTGAGCCGGGCATGATCGCGGTCGCGTCCTCGGTGTAGTTGGCGACCATGCCCTCGGCGTCGCCCGCCTCCCACGCCCGGTAGGAGTCGACCAGCACGGCCTGGATGGCGGCCTCGTCCTCGGCACGATCGTCAGACATCGGAGTCTCCCTTGTGAACGGTTCGCCGGGGTGTTTCGGCGAACTCGCCAATACATACCGGCGGCGCACCCGAAACTCATCGCGCCATCGGAAAGAGGTGCTGGTGGGTTGGCTGGCTCGGCGGCGATGCAGCGTCACCGGAACGGCCGCGATGCCGCCGGTCGATACGATTTATCGACGACGCCGACGGTCCGAGCCGGTCGATGCTCGTCATCGGCGATCCGGTCTCCCTGCCGCCGTTGAGCGCGTTTGGGCCGCTCGGTTGGAGATGATCGTGCGGGGAAGCCGCCGCGGGCGGGTCTGCTGTTGGTTTCGCCGGTCCGGTCGGTGCTGCGGGTCGGTGGCGCGTTCGATGCAGAGTCAAGGCAACGGAGCCGACGACGAGCGCTGTGCCGGCGGCATCGCGCAGGGTGAAGCCTTCGCCGAGGAGCGCGGTTCCCAGGACGACGGCGACGAGCGGGTTGACGTAGGCGTAGGTCGACACCGTGGGTAGCGGTAGGTGCGCGAGGGCGTAGCCGTAGGCGGTGAATGCGAGGATGGATCCCGGCACGACCAGCCATGCCAGCGACAGCCAGGATGTGGCGTGCACCGCGCTCCAGCGCAGTTGGGAGAACTCGCCGGCGACCGCGCCGATCACGAGCAGCACCGCGCCGGCGATGAGCATCTGCATGGCTGCGGCGAGCAGCGCGCGCTGCGGAAGGGAAAGTCGGTGACCGAGCACCGAGCCGAGTCCCCACGACGCGGAGGCGGCTAGCACGACGATGACGCCCAGCGGGTGCCCGTGCAGCGGCCCGCCCCCGGCCAGCACCGCGATCCCAGCCAGGCCTGTCAACAGCCCCAGCGCGGCGTACCTGCTGACCCGGTTGTGCGCGATCAGCACGCCGAACACGACCATCCACAGCGGCACGGTCGCCACCAGAACCGCGGCCAGCCCCGACGGCAGGGTATGCTCGCCGACGGTCAGGCCGCCGTTGCCCAGTACGAGCAGCAAGATCGCGATCACCGTACACGCCATCCACTGCGTGCACCGGGGGCGGTCGGCGACCCGCAGCTGCGCCGAACCGGTGCGGATCGCTACCGGGTACAGCATCAGGCCGGCCAGGAAGTACCGCGTGCCGGCGAGGATGCCTGGGGGCAGGTCGCGCACACCTACCCGGATGGCGAGGTAGGTCGATCCCCAAAAGACGTAGACCACGGCCAACGCGACCCAGGCCAGCACGGCACGGCTCGCTGGATGTCTGCTCATACCTCGATGTTCGTCGCAAGTCTCTCGCCACCGTGAGTGGCAGAAAAGACATACCAGAGTAGATTCCAGCCATGCACCGAATCGCGATCCCCGTCACCGACCGCATGCCCCTGTTCGAACTCGCGGTGCCGTGCGAGGTGTTCGGCCGCACCCGCGAGGACCTCCCCGCCCCGTGGTGGTACGAGCTGCAGCTGTGCGCCGCGCAAGCTGGGACCGTGCGCACCTCTGACGGACTGCGCCTGGACACCCGCTTTGGCCTGCACGACATCGTCACCGCGGACACGGTCATCGTGCCTGCCTGCGCCGACGTCCAAGACGATCCACCGGCGCAACTGCTCGACGCGCTGCGCCAGGCGCACGCCCGCGGCGCCCGCATCGCCTCGATCTGCACCGGGGCGTTCACCCTCGCCGCGGCGGGCCTGCTCGACGGGCACCGGGCCACGACGCACTGGATGCACGCCGAACAGTTCACCCGCCGCTGGCCCCAGATCGAACTGGACCGCGACGTCCTCTACACCGACGACGGCACCATCCTCACCTCCGCCGGAACCGCAGCCGGACTGGATCTGTGCCTACACCTGGTGCGCCGCGATCACGGCACCCGAATCGCCAACATCCTCGCCCGCCGCATGGTCATGCCCCCGCACCGCGACGGCGGACAAGCGCAATACGTCCAACACGCCGCCCCTCACCTGCGCGCCGCCGGGCTTGACCCCGTCCTGGACTGGGCCCGCACTCACCTGGCCGACCCGCTGACCGTCGATGACCTCGCCGCCCAGGCCGCAATGAGCCCGCGCACCTTCGCCCGACACTTTCACGCCGCCACCGGAACCACGCCGCTGCAATGGCTGCTGGCCGAACGCGTCCGCCGCGCCGAGGAACTGCTCGAAAGCACCGAGGACACGCTCGCACGCATCGCCACCCGCTGCGGCTTCGGATCCGCGCAACGCCTACGCCACCACTTCACCCGAGCCCACCACGTCACCCCACACCAATACCGCAGCGTCTTCCGCTCCGACGCCGCCGCATAGCGCCGCCGCTACGGCGCATGCCTCGCCGACCCCAACAACATCATCGACTTCGTGAAACACCTTGTCCGCCCGGGTACCCGGTGACCTCGTCAGCGCCCGCCCGCAAGCCGAACGACCTACGGGACACCACTGGAAGCTTCGGGGGTGGGCACAGTGCCAGCATCTGCAGGCAGTGCCCATTCCCAGAAGACCCGCCCGCGATAATGCCCGGTGATGGGTGCTCAACCGGTACCGTCGTCCGGTGGCCAGGATGCTCGTCGGGTACGCCCGCTGCTCGACCGATCAGCAGGATCTCACTGCCCAGCGCGATGCGCTGACCGCGCTCGGGGTGAAGCCAAGCCGGATCTACGTCGACCACGGCCTGACCGGCACCAATCGGGCGCGCCCCGGTCTACGGGAAGCGCTGGCCGCGTGCCGCTCCGGCGACACCCTGGTGGTGACCAAGCTCGACCGGCTCGCCCGATCCCTCGCTGACGCTCGCAACATCGTCGAGGAGCTCACCGAGGCCGGCGTGAAGCTCAACATCGGCGGGTCGCTGCACGACCCGACCGATCCGGTCGGGCGGCTGCTGTTCAACGTGCTCGGGATGATCGCAGAATTCGAGTCGGACTTGATCAGGATGCGGACTCGGGAGGGCATGAAGGTCGCCAAAGCCAAGGGCCGGCTGCGCGGCAAACAGCCCAAGCTCAAACCCGCGCAGGAAGCGCACTTGGTCGAACTGTGGAGGGCCGGCAAGCACACCAGCGCCGAGCTCGCCGAGTTGTTCTCCGTCGCCCGCTCCACCGTCTACCGCGCCGTGCAACGCGCCGGAGAACCGAAACCCGCTCGGGCTCGTAAGACGTGAGCGGTAACCATGTCTTTGTCGATGAGACCAAGCGTCGGGGCTACCTGCTGGTGGCCGGGGTCGTCCTACCGGAAGATCTCGATACCGTCCGTCGGGTCCTGCGCGGTCTGGTGCTGCCCGGCCAGCGGCGGCTGCACATGAAGGACGAGAGCGACTCACGCAAGCGCTCCATCGCGACCGCGATCGCGGTCAGCGACGTGCAGGCCACGATCTATGACGCCGGTCGGCGTTACCGCAACGAACGCGAACGACGTGCGGCCTGTCTACGCGCCATCGTCGAGGACGCCGCCCGGCGCGGAGACGCCATGCTCGTGCTCGAGCAAGACGACTCACTCGTCAGCTGGGACAACCAGCACCTGATCGAGTTCACCCGCGCCGCCGGCTGCCGGGACACCCTGCGCTACGAACATCGGCGAGTCGCAGCCGATCTGGCGCTCGCGATCCCGGACGCGATCGCGTGGTGCTGGGCCAAAGGCGGCGACTGGCGACGACGCGTCGAACCGATCGTGACCACGGTACGAGAGGTCTGAAAGACCCAGACAAGCGCGAAGCCCGAGCGCCACGGTCGTCCGGCCGGGTCTCGGGATCACTTCCCGAAGCTCAACGCAACGGGCTATGCCAAGTGTAGAGCACCGACGCCCCCGCCGTCATCGCAATGACTTGGCGCGACGAGCAGGGTAGGAGTGCCTGATCCCAGCAAGATCATTCTCAC
>JBOHEL010000465.1:0-4233 GCA_050700995.1 Sciscionella sp.
GCTCAGCCATACGTTCGGCCTGATCGACATCCTGCCGTGGGGCCGCCAGGAGGAATGGCTCGACTCGCCTGAAGGTTGGCCCTCATGGCCGACCTACTCTGGATGGCTGGACTCCCCGATATCGCCGAGGCCTATGGACCAAAGGACAACGCATGACTGTCGACACCGAAAGTTACGTCGTCACCCGCACCATCGCCGCCAGCCCGGAAGAGATTTTCGCCGTCCTGGCCGACCCCTCCCGCCATCACAACACCGAGCCCGGCGACTGGGTGCGCGACGCGGTGGACACCGCACCGATTACCGGCACCGGACAGATCTTCGCGATGAACATGTACCTCACCCAGGCCGGTGGTGACTACGTGACGTACAACCTGGTCAACGTGTTCGACGAGGACCGTGCAATCGGGTGGATGCCGGGCCAGCTCGACAACGCGGGCAACCATTCTCCCGGCGGTTGGTCCTGGCGCTACGACCTCGCTCCGAACGGAGACCGCACAGACGTCACCCTCACCTATGACTGGAGCGCCACGCCGCAGGATTTCCGTGACCGGGTCAGCGGGATGCCCACGTTCCCTGAGGACTACCTCGCCGCGTCGCTGGCGGCCCTCGAGCGATCCGTCGCGGGCTAATCCTGAGCTATCTGTACCGGCTAGGAGCTCACCGAACGGCCATGGAGCGGAGCCGGGACGTCAGAACCCGCCGGTCGAAGCTCTCCCCTGCCCAGACGCCGAACGAATACGACGGGATCGAATATGCAGGGTTACCGGTAAATCCAAAAGGGCCTCTTCTTTCATCGGATGAATCATGTCGGCTGTCCGGTCCAGGTTTAGTTGGCGTTTTTCCAAGCGCGATGGCAGAGGCCGTCGGTACCAAGACGTGGATCATCGGCCCGGGGCGTTTGGCGCTACTACTCGGTGACCGCACCACCTCGATGACCAGAACACCACGGGTCAGCAACGCCCGCTTTCGCGCGAGTCACGGCACCAGCCAGGCGAAGAAGTTGTGTATGAGTTGGATGAGCGGGAATACGGTTCGCCCGGCCGCGACCGTCGAGGCCAGCAGCGGAATGCACAGAACAAAGAGAATGATGACGTAGCTCCGTGACGCGAGGCCGCGCCGGATCGCCTGCCAGGAAACGAGAATCGTCAGTGGGATGCCCAGCAGCGCTGAAGTGACTACGCCGGGCGCGTATGCGCCAAAGGCGACGGTCCAGTAGACGTGTTGGAGGTTGTTGCTAAACACTAAGACCACGAAGAACGGCAGCACCATCGTCGCGGTGGCGTGTTCGTCGGGCAGCCGACACGCCACCGCAGTCCACAGAAACCCGAGCAGGGCGATGGTGAAGAGTCCCACGTAGAGAGCGAGCCGTGTGCTGTGAGGAGGGTTCGTGAACTCGGCCTCATACCAGCGCAGAATGCTCGACTCTTCGGCCTCGTGGACGGCGAACGCAATCGGTAGCAGCCAGACAAGCCGGCGGAAGGGAATCGCATCGATTCGCTCAGTGAGCGTCGACCACGCGGACCGGTTGGACAAATTCTCCATGGGACAACTTCCTTTGCACGCGTCAGGCCATCAGGATGTGGGGGCATCGCGTCCCCAGAGCACCGCACGTCTCGCATCGACGGTACGACAAATCAAACCACAAGGGGCAATTCCAATTACACCGCAGGCGAGATGCGACCATCTGGACACCAGCCAGAGGTCAGAAGCTACTGTGGGCCATACGAATCGAGTGGCTTTGGAGCGGTCCTAAGCCAGCGGCCGACGCCAAACAAGCGTCATATAGATCAGAAACGTACGAAAATGTCATCTTGATCTGAACAGTTCGGCTTGATCCGAAAAATGTTGGCATTACGCAGGTTCGCACATGCCAACTAAACTCGGAACGGACATCGGCTACCCAGCAGTGAAACCGAGTGCCAGGGCAGCCATTACCGGCCCCGCGTACATCAGCGGGTACAGGATGTGGGAATACCAACGCGCCCTTATCACGGTGATCACGGCCCCGGTGAAATACAGCACCAGGCAGACTCCAGCAGTCACGCCGATGACCGGCACGACGAGGCCGACCACTAGGCCAAGAGCCCCTGCGGCCTTAGCGGTGCCCAGCCACGGCAACCACGATCGCGGAATGCCGTAGTCGGCCAACGGCTGCACAACCCAGGGGGCGTGGAACAAGGCGGAGCCGGCCGAGAACGCCACCGCGGCCGCGGCGACGAGCGTGACGATGATGTAGGCGGTGGACATAAGAAATGCTCCTTTACGGGTCTAGTTTTTAGACACCACGGGCGGACCAAATGTGACCAAGGGCTACAAAGGTGGTGTGCTACCTCGCCGGCTTCGCCCGGAAAGCGAAGTGGCAGAGTCGGAATGGCCTCCGAGCTTGTTGTCGGCGAGGGCGGTCGCGGTGATCCGGCGAACACGTTCGGGATCGGCGATGACATCGATCTCGACGACCTTGCCATCGGCGACGATGAAACCCATGATGGCGTGGGGCCGTCCCGCGACGGTGACGACCGCGCCAGCCGTGCCGTTGACCAACACGGGCTGCAATTGGGCCCCCCGTGGGGCGCGGGCCAGTCTGGCTACGTCAGCCACGCCGCGGTATTCGGCTGGCGGCCGGCCGGGACCGAGATCGGCACGCAGCACGATGTCGGGATCGAGAACTTTGACGAGTGAGTCGAAGTCTCCGGCCCGGGCTGCGGCGAAGAAGGCGTCGACCACCTGTCGTTGGCGAGCGCGATCTGGGTCCGGATCGGGGATTTCGGCGCCGTTGATGCGACGCCTGGCCCGGCTGGCGAGCTGCCTCGCCGCCGCGGGTGTTCGGCCAACCATGGGAGCGATGTCCTCGAATGGCAACTCGAACATGTCGTGCAGCACGAACGCGACCCGCTCGGCAGGGGTGAGCGTGTCCAGCACCACCAGCAACGCAAGGCCGAGCGAGTCCGCCAGCAGCGCCGCGTCCTCGGGATCGGAACAATCTTCGCGGCCGATGATCGGGTCGGGCAACCGCGCGTCCAGCGGCTCCTCACGCCGGGAACTGCGGGACCGCAGCATATCCAGGCACACCCGCGCCACCACCGTCGTCAACCATCCGCCCAAGTTGTCGACCTGGTCGACATCGCCACGGCTCAGCCGTAGCCAGGCTTCCTGCACTGCGTCGTCGGCCTCGGCGAGAGACCCCAGCATCCGGTACGCGACCCCGCGTAGGTGTGCTCGCCTCTCCTCGAATCGCTTCGCCAACCACTCGGTGTCGTCCACGGTCACATCCTCCCGTCGCCATCCGTCAACTAAGTGACGAACCGAACCCCCATCAATGTGACAAGGACATCGACATGGCCAGCCTCACCGACGCGAGAACCGCAGCCGCAACCCCCTCCCGCGGTGGCGCGATTGCATACTGGATCACTACCGCGCTGCTCGCCGCCGAAATGCTGGTGGGAGGAATGTGGGGCATTCTGCAGATTCCGTATACCCGCGACATGATGCAGCACCTGGGTTACCCGGACTACTTCAATGTCCTGCTCGGTGTCTGGTACGCGCTGGGCGGGGTGGCGCTGCTTGTGCCCGGCTTCCCACGGCTCAAGGAGTGGGCGTATGCCGGCGCGACCTTCGTCTACACCGGCGCCATCGTGTCTCACCTCGCGGTCGACGATCATGTACGCATGTTGGTGGCCCCGCTCTTCTTCCTCGGCCTCACATGCGCCTCTTGGGCCCTGCGCCCGATGCCTCGCAGCCTAGCCACCCCGCGCTGAGCAGCTCAGTGGTGCTGTCGACGAGTTGTCGGCGGGGTCAACGAACACTTCGAGCATGAAGAGCAGGACCTCGTCCCCCTTATAGCCGAGTGCATCACACCCGACGAGTGGCAAAACTGTACGGCATTCCTGCAAAGGCGCGCGGTAACTGCATGCTGATGCGCGATGCCAACCCGCGAGCGGAACCCGATCTCGTCCAACCCGCCGTCATGGTTCTAACGTAGGCACTTGCTCGACCTAATCATGCTGTTTGCCAGCATCTTCCGTGATGTTTGCTCCGCCGAATCGCGTCCGGTACGGTGCGCTCATGCCCGATCGAAACCGCCGCTTCCTCCTCCGCGAGCGCCCCACCGAGCGCATCGGCCCGGACACCTTCGAACTCAGCGAGGAGGCGGTCCCCGAGATCAGGGACGGCGAGGCGCTTGTCCGCGTCGACTGGATCTCGCTCGATCCGACGAACCGCGCGTGGATCAACGAC
>JBOHEL010000466.1:0-4229 GCA_050700995.1 Sciscionella sp.
CAGCACAGCCATTGACACAAGAGCCACTTTCAGCCGTTGTGGCTGGAGCGCATCGATGAGGCGAGCATCAGCACGCCGACCAGTAGCGCACCTCCGGCGAGCAGCCACCTCGGATCGATGGATGGCAACCAGCTCGCGCCGTCGGTGAGGATGTACGCCGAGGCCAATATCGCGGCCAGCCCGGCGATCAGTGCCAGCAGGTCCGGTCCGCGCCTGCGCGCCACGTTGCCGGTGTGCTCAGCGGTCTCGGTGGGTTCCTGGTACTCAGCCACGGGACACCTCCACGTTTCCTGCGGTCGTGCGGACATCAAGCTGGATCTTCAACCCACCAGGCCCATCCGGCCCGACGTCGGCGTTCAGACTGTGGATCTTCGCGTTCAGCCCGTCCTGGTGCCTGCCGAGGCAGTCCACATTGCCCGCGGCCGAGGTGCAGTTCACCGTGACATCGGCGTTATCAGGTACCTCGACCGTGGCGTTGCCGAACGTGGTGTCTACCGAGGTGTGCACGTTGCCCGACTTGGGCAGGCTGCGCAGGTCGAGGTGGATGTCACCGGCGGTGGAGTGGTAGCTGGGATGCACGGCACCGAGCGAGGCCGGCGTGTAGGACTGATCGCCGAGGCCACCGCGGAAGTGGTGCCAGTTGGGGCCCGCCGAGGTCATGATGACACCGATGGTGGCCAATACGAGCGCGGGCGCGATGAGCCCACGGCCGCTGCGCGAGAACGAGCCGCCGACCATACCCAGCCCGAGCACCGCCACAACCGCGCCGATCACGTGTGCTGGGGTCATCCAGCCGTTGGTCAGCGGCGCCACCGCGACACAGATCCCCACCGTGACCAGCGCGGTACCCAGGTTGACCAGCGTGATCTTCGACCGGCGCTTGCGCGGTGCGGGCGGTGGCGCAGATGCGGGCGCGGGGCTCGGCTCCGGCAGGTCCCATGCGAACGGTGCGGCGCCGAGGGGATCCCAGGCGGGAGGTGTGGTGCGCTCTTCCCCTGCGCCCTCCATCGCCATATCGGCGACGTCGCCGGTCAGCGGCTTCGTCGGAGTGGTGGCCGCACCGCTGGCGGGAGCGCTCGACCGCGCCATCTCGCCACCGCGGTTCTTCTGCAGCAGGTACAGCCCGCCGACGAGCAACGCCACGCCGAGCACGCCGGAGAAACCGCTGCCGAAGAACCAGCTGCCGCCGAAGAACCAGCTGCTAGCCGGGAACAGCGCCAAGCACAGCAGGATGGTGAAGCCGGTGGATGTGGAGCTGCGACCACGCCCGATCATCGACTCGAACGCTGAGACCTCGTCTTGTTCCTGCGGCAGGAAAAGCCAGCCGAGCAGGTAGAGCACCAGGCCGGCGCCCCCGAACAGCGTGGTCACCACGAGTGCCACACGCACGATCACCGGATCGATCCGGTAGTGGTTGCCGATGCCTGCCGCAACGCCCGCGATCTTGCGTCCCCGCACCGGCCTGCGCGGCCGGTGCGACCAGAACTGCTTGGCCGTCTCTTCGACGCCGCTCATGTGCGTCCCCTGTGTCCCACTCATGTGTCCGAGCATGCGGTCGCTGCGGCCTGTTGCCTATTGGGGAGGACCCTGAGCCGACCCTGGAATCCTGGACCAGGGGAATTCCCCGATGAAGGTTACTCGCGCGCGTGTGACCATGGGACCTGTGAGCGAGTCGATGCGTGAGGTCCTGCCCGCGGCCGAGCCCGCGAAGATGCAGCGGCGCCGCTCCGGCAGGGTGTTGGCGGGTGTCGCGGGAGGCCTCGCGGATCATCTTGATGTCCCGGTGTTGTGGACGCGGCTGGCGCTGGTGGTGCTGGGTGTGCTCGGCGGCGCCGGGATCGCCGCCTACGCGATGCTCTGGCTGTTCGTGGCGCAGGAACCGGCCTCCACGCCGGTGCGCGCGGAAAGCGGGAAGGAGCGCCAGCAGGCGTTTGCCCTGGTGGCGTTGGGGATCGCGATCGCCATCGGGTTCAGCGCGATTTCCGGGATCCTTAGCCCGTGGGTGGCTTTCCCGATTGGGGTGACGCTGGCGGGCGCCGCGATGGTGTGGCGGGAAGCCGACCAGGTGCAGCGTCGTCGCTCGGGAGTGGCCCTACCCAGCGGCGGGCGCTCCGCGCTACTGCGGGTGCTGACAGGGATCGTGCTGGTCATCATCGGTATCGGGGTTTTCCTGCTGCACAGCTTGCAACTCGACCAGGTGCAGTTCGCGCTGGTCGCCGTCGCCGCAGCGCTGATAGGCGCCGCGGTGCTCACGGTGCCGTGGTGGCTGCGGTTGGTGCGTGATCTCGGCGAGGAGCGGCGCGCCCGGATTCGTACCCAGGAGCGCGCCGAGATCGCCGCGCACCTGCACGATTCGGTGTTGCAGACGCTTGCGCTGATCCAGAAGCAGTCCGAGGCGCCGCGCGAGGTGCTTCGACTGGCCAGGGGGCAGGAGCGGCAGCTGCGGGGCTGGTTGTATGGACCGACCGGTTACAGCAGGGCCGCAGGCCCCCAACTTGCCGCGGGTAGTTTGTCTGCGGCGGTGGCTGCGGCGGCCGGTGAGGTTGAGGACACCTTCGCGATCAAGGTGGACCAGGTGGTCGTCGGCGACTGCGAGATGGACGACAAGCTGGTGGCGCTGGTCCAGGCGTGTCGGGAGGCGATCGTGAACGCGGCCAAGCATGCCAGCGTCGGCGAGGTCAGCGTGTATGCCGAGGTTGAGCCCGAGCAGGTGGCGGTGTTCGTACGGGACCGGGGTAGGGGCTTCGATCCGCAGGCCGTCGACCCGGACCGGCATGGGCTCGCCGACTCGATTCGGGGCCGCATGAAGCGCAACGGCGGTACCGTTCGGTTGCGGACCGCACTCGGTGACGGCACCGAGGTCCAGCTACGGATGCCAAGGTCAGCACCCGTGAGCACTTAGCGGTGCTATCGCACCCAGCAGTGCTCACGGGCAGCGAGAGAGGGGTGGGCATGGGCGAGGATGGTCAGCCGGTGCGGGTGTTCCTGGTCGACGACCACGCGCTGTTCCGCGCGGGGGTGCGCGCGGAACTGGAGCCGCACACGGCGCGGATCGAGGTCGTCGGTGAGGCGGGCTCGGTGGCCGAGGCCGTGGCAGGAATCGTCAGGTTGCGGCCCGATGTGGTGCTGCTCGATGTGCACATGCCCGACGGTGGTGGTGCCGAGGTGCTGCGCAGAATGCGTACCGAACTGCCCGACGTGGTGTTCCTCGCGCTGTCGGTCTCCGATGCCGCTGAGGACGTGATCGCGGTAATCCGCGCGGGCGCTCGGGGTTACGTCACGAAGACGATCTCCAGCGCGGACCTGGTCAAGGCGGTCCGCAGGGTGGCGGATGGGGACGCGGTGTTCTCACCCAGGCTGGCGGGCTTCGTGCTCGACGCCTTCTCGGAGCGGCCTGGCGCCACCCCGGTGTCCGACCCGGAACTCGACCTGCTGACCCCGAGGGAACGCGATGTGCTGCGGCTGCTCGCCAGGGGCTACGCATACAAGGAGATCGCCTCGGAGCTGTTCATCTCGGTGAAGACCGTCGAGACACACGTATCGAGCGTGCTGCGCAAGACCCAGCTTTCCAACCGCTACGAACTCTCCCGCTGGGCCTCCGACCGCCGCCTCGTATAGGTTTGGGTGTCTTCAAGACCCCTCAACGTGTCCGAGGTTTGGTGGTCTTGAAGACACCCAAACCTCGGCCCGATCGGGCGGTGCTGCCGGGAGAGTGCCACGCCCGCGACCACCACGAGCATGCCGATGACGACCTGCGGCGTCAGTGGTTCGTGCAACGCCAGTGCGCCGAGCAGGACCGAAACGACCGGGATCAGGTAACCGACTGAGGCGGCCGTGGTGGCGCCCTCGTCCGCGATCAGCCGGTTGTTCAGCACGAATGCGATCGCGGTGCCGAAGATGCCGAGCACGGCGACCGGGATCACCACGTCCATGGGCAGGTGCATTGCTGCGCGCCCACCTATCGGCAGCGCGATCGCGGTGAACGCCGCTCCGGTTGTCAACTGGCCAACGGAGAGAGCGAGTGGGGGCAGTTGTGCGGAAAGCTGCTTGGCGATGTAGGTGTAGCTCACCGCGTAGCTGATAGCGGCGATCAGGCAGGCCAGCGCGCCCCAGTTCGCGACACCGCCGGACTGCCACGGTGAGAAGATCACCACGGTGCCCGCGAACCCGAGCAGCAAACCGGTCAGTCGCATGGCACCCGGGCGCACCTCGGAACGGATCATCAGTGC
>JBOHEL010000467.1:0-4220 GCA_050700995.1 Sciscionella sp.
CTGCCGTGCCACTTCGCTCGGCACGACACCTCACACCTGCATGACGACGGCCTTGGGCTCGGTGAAGAACTCGCGGCTGAACGAGCCGCCCTCGCGGCCGACGCCGGAGTCACCGACCCCGCCAAAGGGGGCCCGCAGGTCGCGGATGAAGAAGCAGTTCACCCACACCGTGCCCGCCTTCAGCCTGGCCGACATCCGGTGGGCGCGGGACAGGTTCTCGGTGAACACCATCGCGTTGAGCCCGTAGCGGGTGTCATTGGCCAGCGCGACCGCGTCCTCCTCGGCGTCGAACGGGTGCACGGTTACCACAGGACCGAACACCTCCTCGCACACCACCCTGGAGTCCGGCGGGGCGTCGAGCACCACGGTCGGCCGGACCACCCAGCCGTCCCCGAGCCCGCCGGTGGCCATGGTGCCGACCCCGGACTGGATCTCTTCGACGTAGCCGCGCACCTTCTTGTAGTGCTCCTCCGAGGCCAGCGGGCCGAGCTGGGTGCTCGCCTGTTTCGGGTCGCCGATGACCATCGCCTCCGCGGCGGCGACGAACTCGCGGACGAACTCGGGGTAGATCCCGCGCTGCACGTAGAGCCGCGACCCGGCAAGGCACACCTGCCCGGCGTTGCTGAAGATCGCCTTGACCGACCAGTCGACCGCGTTGTCCAGGTTGGCGTCGTCGAAGACCACGTTGGCGCCCTTGCCACCCAGTTCGAGGCTGACTGGGGTGAGGTTCCCCCCGGCCGCCCGCGCGATCACCCGGCCGGTGCCGGACTCGCCGGTGAAGGTGACCCGGTCGACCCCGCGGTGCTCGGTCAGCGCGGCGCCCGCGGAGCCAGGGCCGTAACCGTGCACGACGTTCAACACGCCCGGCGGCAGTCCCGCCTCCAACGCGAGCCTGGCCAGCAGCGTCGCCGATGCGGGCGTGTCCTCGGCGGGTTTGAGCACCACCGTGTTGCCCCACGCCAGCGCGGGCGCGATCTTCCACGACTCCAGCATCAGCGGGAAGTTCCACGGCGCGATGGCCGCGACCACGCCGGCGGGCTGGAACAGCGTGTAGGCGTGGTGCCCGGTGTCCATCGGCAGCGCTTCACCCGAGGACATCCGAGCATGATCGGCGAAGAACCGGAAGTTCTGCGCCGTGCGCGGCACGTCCTTCGTGCGCGCGTCGGTGATCGGCTTGCCCATGTCGCGGGTGTCCGCAATCGCCAGCTCGTCGGCGTGCTCCATGATCTTCTCGGCCAGCCGGTGCAGCAGCGTGCCGCGCTCGGCGAACCCCATCCGCGGCCAAGGACCGTCGTCGAACGCCGTGCGCGCGGCGGCCACCGCGCGGTCGGCGTCCTCCGCGCCGCCGAGCGCCACCTCGGCGTAGGACGCGCGCGTCCAGGGATCGACGCTGTCGAACCGCGCCCCTGACGCCGACTCCTGCTCGTGTCCGCCGATCACATGCGGGATGAACTCGGCCATCAGCGTGCTCCCGTCGCGGCGAGGTCACGTTCCTGGGCCAGCCGCAGCGCGATGTCGATCAACATGTCTTCCTGGCCGCCGACATAGCCCGCCTCGCCTGCCCGCTGCAAGATCTCGTGCGCCGGCACGCCGTAGCGCTCGGCCGCGTGCTCGGCGTGCAGCAGGAACGACGAGTACACCCCGGCCCAGCCCTGCACGATCGCGGTACGGTCCGCCTTGGGCCAGCGCGGCAGGTACGGCCGGACGACCTCCTCGGCCGCGTCCAGCACGCCGCCAACGTCGACGCCCGTCGCCACGCCGAGGTGGTCGAACGTGGCCGCCAGCACCTCGGTCGGCGAGTTGCCGGCGCCCGCGCCGAGCGCGCACAGCGACCCGTCGATCTGGCGGGCCCCGGTCTGAAACGCCAGCACGGAGTTCGCCACCCCGAGGGACAGGTTCTGATGGCCGTGAAAGCCGACCTGTGCCTGCGCACCGACTTCCTTGACCAGTGCGTCGATACGCTGCCTTGCCTCGTCGAGCACCAGCGCCCCCGCCGAGTCGACCGCGTACACGCACTCCGCACCAGCGTCGACCATGATCCGGGCTTGTCGCGCCAGCTCCTGCGGTGTCGTGCGGTGCGACATCATCAGGAAGCCGACCGTCTCCATCCCCAGCGAGCGGGCCAACCCGAAATGCTGCACGGACACGTCGGCTTCCGTGCAGTGCGTGGCGATGCGGGCCACCGAAGCGCCCGCCTCGCGCGCGTTGCGCAGATCGTCGGTCGTGCCGATGCCGGGCACCAGCAAGATCGCGATCTTGGCCTGCGTCGCTTCCTGCGCGGCGGCGGCCACCAGCGTCATCTCGTCGATCCGGGAGAAGCCGTAGTTGAACGACGAGCCGCCGATCCCGTCGCCGTGGCTCACCTCGATCACCTCGACGCCCGCGCCGTCCAGCGCGTGCACGGTCGCCCGCACCTGCTCCTCGGTGAACTGGTGCGCCATGGCGTGGCTGCCGTCGCGCAATGTTGTGTCGGTCAGCCGTACCGGCCGCGGGGTGCCCGGCTGGGATTCGAGCGTGCTCATGCCGTCACCGCCTTGGCCCGCCGGGTGGCGACCAACTCGCCGACCTTGGCCGCGGCCGCGGTCATGATGTCCAGATTGCCCGCATAGTCCGGCAGGTAGTCACCCGCGCCGCGCACCTCAAGGAACACCGAGACGCGCCCGTGGCCGTCCCACTGTTCGCGTGGCGGATCGAACTGGGGTGCCGCGCGCAACGTGTAGCCGGGCACGTACTCCCGCACCTGCGCCACCCTGCGTTCGATCGACCCGGTGATCATGTCGTGGTCGGCGTCGGCCGGAATGGCGCAGAACACCGTGTCCCGCATGATCATCGGTGGCTCCACAGGGTTGAGCACGATGATCGCCTTGCCCTTCGGCGTGCCGCCAAGCTCGCGCACCGCCCGGCCGGTGGTGTGCGTGAATTCGTCGATATTCGCCCGGGTGCCGGGCCCCGCTGACTTGGACGCGACCGACGCCACGATCTCCGCGTAGGGCACCGGGACCACCGAGGACACCGCGTGCACGATCGGCACCGTGGCCTGCGCGCCGCAGCTGATCATGTTGATGTTGCTCGCCGCGACGTGCTCGGTGAAGTTCACCGGCGGGCACACCAGCGGCCCGACGGCGGCCGGCGTCAGGTCGACCGCGACGATGCCCGCCTCGGCGAGCCGGGGCGCCGCGGCCTTGTGCGCCTTGGCGGATGTCGCGTCGAAGACGATGTCCGGCAACGGGTCTTGCGCCAGCAGCCAGTCCAGCCCGTCCGCTGACGCGGCGATACCGAGGTCGCGGGCGCGACGAAGCCCGTCGGACTCGACGACGCCGACGACATAGCCCACGTCGATCACCGTGCTGCGGCGAAGCTTGGCGAGCAGGTCGGTGCCGATGTTGCCAGGACCGATGATCGCCGCGAGTGTCGTGCTCACGATCGCGCCTCCGTTGCTTTCTCCGTCACGCGTCCCATACCGGCATCTCCTCGACCGGTGGCACGTTCACCTCGGTGACCCGGTTGCGGTAGCTGACCGTCGCGGTCCGCCCGCCCTTGCGGATGCGCACCACGACCTCCTCGGTGTTCACCGGCTCGCCGGGGTCGTAGCCGTGTGCCCAGGTGGCGAAGGCGCGGATCGGGCCGGAGTGGGTGGCGGCGATGATCCTGGTTCCCGGCGATTCCTTGATGAGCCGGTTGAAGCCGCGCCAGAACCGGAACACGCAGGACTGCGGCGACTCGAAGTACATCATCGGGATGGTCAGCCAGCTCTGGATCGGGTCGGCGCCGCCGAGTTGGGTGCGGTAGAAGCGGTCGATCTCCACCAGCCAGCGTGGCCGGTCACCGACCGCCATCCGTTCCAGCTTCTCCATCAGCGCCTGGTACTGCCGGAACGCCGAGGTGATGTCGCGCGGCCCGTCCGGCGTCCACACCTGGAAGTTGCGCAGTTCCGGGACCGGATCAGGGCCGGTGATCTCGCTGTCGCGGCCGAACTGGTCCAGCCCGTCCAGCAGCCCGCGGTGGATCTGTTCGGCGGTCTGCCTGGCCCGGTTGGTGTCCGCGCAGACGATCCGCATTCTCGGCCACTCGCGCAGCGTCTTGGCCAGCGCGTGCCCGCGCTGGTGGGCCTGCCAGCCGCCCATCGGGGTCAGCCCGGCGTCGGTGGAGTAGCCCTGGGTGATGCCGTGCCGGATGATCCGGATCTCCGTGACGTAGGCGTCCCGGTCCCTGATCTCCGG
>JBOHEL010000468.1:0-4199 GCA_050700995.1 Sciscionella sp.
ATGCTCACTCGCCCGTCGCCTTCGCCGTCACGATTGCTCGACTCCGGACTCGCTGCGCTCCTCGCTCGCTAGCGCTCACTACGATGCTCACTCGCCCGTCGCCTTCGCGATGATTTCCTTCGCGACGTTCACCGGAACCTCCGCGTAGGAATCGAACTGCATAGAGTAGTTCGCACGACCCTGTGTCTTCGACCGCAGGTCGCCGACGTACCCGAACATTTCCGACAGCGGAACCGTCGCCTTAACGACGCGGGAACCACTGCGTTCCTCCATCGCCTGGATATGCCCACGGCGGGAGTTCAGGTCACCGATGACCTCGCCCATGTAATCCTCGGGCGTTGTCACCTCGACCGCCATTACCGGTTCCAGCAGTACCGGATCGGCTTTTCGAGCGGCCTCCTTGAACGCCATCTGACCGGCGATCTTGAATGCCATCTCGGAAGAGTCGACCTCGTGGTACGCACCGTCCAGCAAGGACACCTTGACGCCAACCATGGGGTAACCGGCCAGCACGCCGTACTGCATGGCGTCCTGTGCACCAGCGTCGACCGAGGGGATGTACTCCCTTGGCACACGGCCACCGGTGACCTTGTTGGCGAACTCGTAGAGCGCGTTGCCGTCTTCGTTCCTCGCCAGCGGTTCGATCGCGATGATCACGCGGGCGAACTGGCCGGAGCCACCCGTCTGCTTCTTGTGGGTGTATTCGTGCTTCTCCACCTTGCGGCGGATTGTCTCCCGGTAGGCAACCTGCGGCTTGCCGATGTTCGCCTCGACCTTGTAGTCGGACTTCATCCGGTGGACGAGCACCTCGAGGTGCAGCTCGCCCATGCCCTTGAGGATGGTCTGCCCGGTATCCTCGTCCAGCTTCACCTGGAAGGTCGGGTCCTCCTCGGCCAGCCGCTGAATCGCGGTGGACAGCTTCTCCTGGTCACTCTTGGTCTTCGGCTCGACGGCAACCTCGATCACCGGATCCGGGAAGGTCATCGATTCGAGTATGATCGGGTTCGCCGGGTCCGCCAGCGTGTCACCCGTGGTGGTGTCCTTGAGCCCGATCACCGCGTAGATATGACCCGCCTGGGCGTCCTCGACCGGGTTCTCCTTGTTGGAATGCATCTGGAAGATCTTCCCGACGCGCTCCTTGCGGTCCTTGGTCGCGTTGACGACCTGGGTGCCCGCGGCGATCTTGCCCGAATATACCCGGATGTAAGTCAACTTCCCGAAGAACGGGTGCGCCGCGATCTTGAACGCCAGCGCCGAGAACGGCTCATCCGTACTCGGCTTGCGGCTGACCGCCGTCTCGCCGTTGGGCAGCAGGCCTTCGACCGGGGGCAGGTCCAGCGGCGAGGGCAGGTAGTCGATCACCGCGTCCAGCATGGGCTGCACGCCCTTGTTCTTGAACGCCGAGCCGCAGAGCACCGGGTACGCCTCACGGGCGATGGTGAGCTTGCGGATGCCCGCCTTGATCTCGGCCTCGGTCAGTTCCTCGCCTGCGAAATACCGCTCCATGAGCGCATCGTCGGTCTCCGCAACGGCCTCGACCAGCTTCTCGCGGTATTCGGCAGCGGTCTCGGCGAGGTTGGCCGGGATATCCTCAACCTCGTAGTCCTCGCCCTTCTTGACGTCACCACGCCAGGTCAGTGCCTTCATCCTGACCAGGTCAATGACGCCCTCGAAGGCGCTCTCCGAGCCGATCGGCAGCTGCAGTACCAGCGGCGTGGCGCCGATGCGGTCGACGATCGTCTTGACCGTGTAGTAGAAGTCTGCGCCGAGCTTGTCCATCTTGTTGACGAAGCAGAGGCGCGGGACCTCGTACTTGTCGGCCTGCCGCCAGACCTGTTCGGACTGCGGCTCGACGCCTTCCTTGCCGTCGAACAGGGCGACGGCGCCGTCGAGCACCCGCAGGTTGCGCTCCACTTCGACGGTGAAGTCTACGTGCCCTGGGGTATCGATCAGGTTGATCTGGTAGTCGTTCCAGAAGGTGGTGGTGGCAGCCGAGGTAATGGTGATCCCTCGCTTCTGCTCCTCCTCCATCCAGTCCATCGTCGCGGCGCCGTCGTGCACCTCACCGATCTTGTAGTTGATCCCGGTGTAGAACAGGACCCGTTCGGTTGTGGTGGTCTTGCCCGCGTCGATATGCGCCATGATCCCGATATTGCGGACCATCGCGAGGTCGGTCAGCACGTCGCGTGCCACGAGTGTCTTCCCCTGTTCTCTTCCGGTTCGCCCGGTTCGCCTGCTGGGCGTACCGATGTCACCAGCGGTAGTGGGCGAATGCCTTGTTCGACTCGGCCATCTTGTGGGTGTCCTCGCGGCGCTTCACGCTCGCCCCGAGGCCGTTGCTGGCGTCGAGCAGCTCGTTCATCAGCCGGTCGATCATCGTCTTCTCGCGACGCTGCTTGGAGAACGTCACCAGCCACCGCATCGCCAGCGTGGTGGCGCGACCCGGCTTGACCTCGATCGGCACCTGGTACGTGGCGCCACCGACACGGCGGCTCTTCACCTCAAGTGTCGGCTTGACGTTGTCAAGCGCGCGCTTGAGTGTGACGACCGGGTCGGTGCTCGTCTTTTCCCTGGCACCCTCGAGCGCCTTGTAGACGATCCGCTCGGCCACCGAACGCTTGCCGTCGACCAGCACCTTGTTGATCAACTGGGTGACTAGAGGCGAGCCGTAAACCGGGTCGGAGATCAGCGGCCGCTTGGGGGCCGGTCCCTTGCGGGGCATCAGCTCTTCTCCTTCTTCGCGCCGTACCGGCTGCGAGCCTGCTTGCGGTTCTTCACACCCTGGGTGTCCAAGGAACCGCGGATGATCTTGTAGCGAACGCCAGGCAGGTCTTTCACTCGCCCGCCGCGGACGAGCACCATCGAGTGCTCCTGGAGGTTGTGACCCTCCCCCGGGATGTAGGCGGTGACCTCGATACCACTGGTCAGCTTCACACGCGCGACCTTGCGCAGCGCCGAGTTCGGCTTCTTCGGTGTGGTCGTGTACACGCGGGTGCACACCCCGCGTCGCTGGGGACTCCCCTTGAGCGCCGCGGTCTTGGTCTTGGCGACCTTGTCCTGGCGGCCCTTGCGGACCAGCTGCTGGATCGTGGGCATAGACCGACTTTCTGTCGCGTTCGCGTCTGCGGTGCTCAGGGCGCACACAGACCTCTGTGTAGCTGGTCCCTCCGGATCCCGAGGTCGGGCGTGTCGCCCGCTCTCGGACCCGTGCGAGACTGCAACAATCCCAACGGGTTTGCCGGAGGAGTTCCGCAGCCTGCCTGGCCGTCCGGTCGGCTCGCTTGCCAACCCGATAGCCCGCACGCACGCGGACCGGCCCGACCGAGGTCGGGGCACGAACGTCAAAGATACCCGCCTCGCCACGGCGAGGCAAAACGGGGGTCCGATTTCGGCAAGACCATGCCTCACCTGCGCTGACTCACCTGCGCCGACTAGCCCAGCATTCTCTCGCCCCTCACCATGTGACACCGCCTGTCACTGTGGGTAGTGGAATATGCCGCCGAAACGCCCGGTCGAGGCACCCGGATCGGGCGAATTCGACGAGAGTACCCAGGTTGCCCGGTGCGCGGCTCTAGCATGATGTCGCATCCACGACGACCCAACGGCCCGCTCAGGAGTAACGCGGTGACGAATCCGGCGCTAGCAGCACAGATGGAGCAACTCAGGCAACGCCTCGAGTCGATACAGGGAAACCAGCAGAAGACTCAGGAGCGCTTCGCCAAACTCGACTCCATGCGGGAAGAGGTCGCCGCGATCGAGGCTTCGGTGACGTCGAAGGACCGGTCGGTCACCGTGGTCGCCGGGCCAGGTGGCTCGGTCAAGTCGGTGCAGTTCACCGATGACGCCAAGCGCCTGACGCCGATCCAGCTCTCGCAGGCCGTGATGTCGACGCTGCAACAGGCGGTCGCCGAGGCGGCGAGGCAGCAGGCCGCCGTGGTGCAGGGCTATCTCGGTGACGACATCAACATCGCCGAACGGGTCATGAAAACCCAGGAAGACCTGCTCGGCCACGCCCTGCACGCGAACGGCACAACCACACAAGCTGAGTCCGCGCCCGATGCTGGCGGAGGCCACCCGGCGCGCCATGCCGCGCCGCAGGACGACTCCGAAGAAGAGGAACTTTCGGTATTCGGTTCGGAACCGACGCCCAACCCTCGCCCGTCTACCCCTTCAGGGTCGTCGGATGGCGGCGGCTACCT
>JBOHEL010000469.1:0-4184 GCA_050700995.1 Sciscionella sp.
CCGTCGAGGCGGGGAATGCCGTGAAGCGCGCGGTCCCCGTGAAGACTCCTGCGGACCTTCCGTTCCCAACGATGTGACGGCGCTATTGGGAACGCGCCGCTAGCCGCTCACCGCAAGAGGTGTGATACTGTCTGCTGGATTACCGCGTGGTTGCTCGTCACGACGGGCAGCCCGGTCGCGTCGGAGACGGCTTGCCGTGCCTCGACGGCTCGCAGGTTGGTGCACGAACAGAACACCATGTCGGCGCCATCTAGGTTCATCTCGGTAACGGCGGAGACGATCTGCGACGGTTCTAATGCACCGATGCGGGAGTTGTCGGACAGCCCGAGGCCTTTCGTGGTCACCACGGGTAGGTCTGCGGCGCGCAGGCTCTCCGCGATACGGTCGGTGAGCTCGGCGACATACGGCGTGAACAGCGCGATCCCGTTGGCCTGCGCCAGCTCGTCGATCACGGCTGAGAGCACGCCGAGTACCGGGGTGCCGGTGATCTCGGCCAGCCGCGCGCGGAACTCGTCGTCGTAGTCCTTGCCGTACAGCGCGCTTGCCGACGTGCAGCCGAACACCACGACGTCCGGGCGTGCCGCAGCCACCCGCCGCGCGGCGGGCATCGCCTCCCCCTGCAGCATCCGCCGCTCCGCATCCACCGTGACGTCGGCCAGCAGCATGCGCGCGGTGTGAACGCGATGTGGCGGATCGAGCGCAGCATGCAGGTCGCGCTCCATGACGGTGTTCGACGACGGGATCAGCAACCCGACCCTGCTGCTCTCGGTCAACTCGACCTCCCTGCGTTCGCCGCGATACGCGGCCCGATCTCGGTGGCGAACGCCTCCAGTTCCGCCTCGGGCAGGTTGTACGCGGTGTCGGCGGAATGCGCAGGGAACAGGAACACGTGCCGCGCATCGACCTCATCGGCCGCGCGCAGTAAGCGGTCGGCGCAGTACTCCGGAGGGCCGAATGCCCCGAGTATGTCGCAGATCCGCTCCGCAAGCGCCGGGGAGATGCCGCCAGGGTCGGCGGAGTCGGGCAGATCTACCCCTGCCTCGGCCAACCACCGGAGGTTCGACCGGCTCGGGTAGGCCAGCCACGGCTGGCCGGACCGGAACCATGTACGTGGCCACACCGTGGCGCTCGCGCGATCGCCTACCGCGATGGAGACGATGAAGATCTCCTCCAGATCGGCAGGATCCCGACCGGCCCGAGCCGCCCCCGCGTGCAGGTGCTTGCGCGCCGCGGCCACCGAACCCGGGTCGAGTCCGACCATCATCAACACACCGTCGGCCACCTCACCGGCCAGCTCCAACAGCTTCGGACCGGAGGCCAGCACCATCACCCTCGGCGCCACGGCGGGCACGTTGCGCAGGCTCACCGGTTGCCGACGCTGCCCGAGCTCGACCTCCTCGCCTGCCAGCAGCCTCCGGATCGCGGTCACCACGCCGGCCAGGTGCTCCCGCGTCGCCCGTGGGCTTCCCGCCTTCTCCACCGAAAGGAAACCAGGTGCGAGCGTGAGCATGACCCGCTCGGGCGCGATCTCCGAAAGCGACTGCACGAGGGCGGCGAGCACCAGCGGGTGCCGCGTCATCGCGTTCGTGGTGGCCGGATACAACAGCACCCGATCCGTATTACTCGCCGCGAGGGCCAGCGCGATGTACACGTCCCTGCCGATGTGATGGTGGTCGTGAATGCCAACACCATGGAACCCCGCCTGCTCGCAACGCCGCACGAAATCGGTCAGTTCGGGAAGCGGACGCCCGAGCGGCACCCGGATATCGACGTCGATCGTAGCCATCACCTACTCAAGCCATCACGCGCTGGGCGAGCTCCGGCGTTTCGCCTGCGCTGCACACGGGTGCGCACCACCGAGAAGGTCAGGTAATCGTCGTTGACATACGCCTTGGTGAGCCCGACGACGCACTCGTCGGCATCGACATGGGTATGGTCGACGAGCATGACAGGAACGGACGGCGTGATTCGCAAGGTCTTGCACACCTTCCTGTCCGGCCGTACCGGCCTGATTTCGGCGACCGAATAGCACACCGGACGGCCGGTGAAGCGTTCCAGGAAAGCAAAGGTCGATTCCTCACCAGTTACCTCGGATGCGTCGCACAGCAAGAAGCGGACCGGAATGTAGTCCATCACCATGATCGCGGCGTCGCCGTCAGCGTCATACACGCGTTCAACGACGCACACGTCCTCGGGCTCGGCCAGTTCGAGTCGACCTGCCATATCGTCCGAGAGCCGTTCTGTACGAATATCGAGGGTGCGAATTCGTGCCTGATACCCGAGCGTGGTCAGCAGGTCGACGAATGACCGATCCTCCGTGAGGTTCGCGCCGATCCGCAAGCTGCGGCCGTTGATGAAGGTTCCCTTACCGTGCCTGCGCCGCACCTTCCCCTCGTTTTCCAGCTCCTGCAACGCCGAGCGAATCGTGGGCCTGCTGACACGCAGCTTTCCGCTCAGTTCGTCCTCCGAAGGAAGCTGGTGGCGTCCATCGGCGGCTAGGGCCTTCACAAGCTGCGTCAGCTGGCGCTTCACCCCACCGAAGACGCTCCACTCCCCCGCGCCGCGCAGCGTCAACGCATCCGCCAGCTCGCCGGATCGGTCGCGAATCACCGTCTGCGTCCGATCGGGCCGTCGTAGCTCCGCAGCCAACCAACAAGGTCACAAAGCCGAGACACGATGTGATCGTGATAGGCCTTCCCCTTGTCCTGCGAGACTCCGGTGGAAGCGCTCAGGCTTCCGCTCGGCGCGAACTCCCGCTCTTCCGCCCCGGACCACGTGATCTCAACACCGTCCGGCGCGGGGCCGAACAGGTCGTTACCGACGAACCCACCGAAAACAGCGTCGAAATCGACGCGCTCATCGGTCACCAGATCAGTGCACACCAGGCCAGGGTACCGGTACACGATATGAGAAAGCTCGAGCTCACCGGCATGATGCTCGTTGGTTCCCTTGATTGAACCCGCAGCCGATCGCGCCAGATGCAGGGGATCCGCGACCGCGAACAGCACACCGGGAAGCTCGTCCTCGTGCAGCCCGCGCACCGCCGAGTTCAGCGCGGGCAGATTGGACCCCTTGTGCCCGTTGATCAGCACGATCCGGTCGAAACCGTGTCGTGCGAGACTCCGGCACACGTCACTGACCAGGCGCATCAGGGTTTCCGTGCCGATCGATATCGTCCCGGGAAACGCCATATGATGCGAGGAATCCCCGAACCACAAGGGCGGCGCGCATAACACTCCGGTGCGCTCGGCCGTGTCCTCGGCGAGCGTGATGGCGACGTACGTGTCGACGCCCAACGGTCCTGCGGGCCCGTGCTGCTCCGTGCTCCCGATCGGGACGAGCACGATCCGATCCCGCTCAAGGTACTCCTCGACCTGCTGCCATCGCAGATCCTGCATCCACACCGAATGATCAGGTGTTGTTGGATCGGTCACCAGACTCCTCCATCCTGTCGATCGTGGCGGCGGAGGTTATGCCGAGACGTCTGACCTCTGACGAGATTAGCACGACAGCGGAGGTCGCGGGCGCCAGCGGTCGGCGATCCACACCCGACTCATCTCCCGTCCTCCGGTATGCCACGGAAAGCGTCGACCCGAGCCTGTCGAACGCCGTCACGTGCGTTCCGTGGAACTTCCCAGCGAAAAAGAAAAACAAAAAAACATGCACGCAACGCCGAAACTGAACTTCCCCTCGAATAGTGGACGGTTCCTTATGCCGCTTTCCGGTTGGATAGCAGCGATCTTCTCGTACTCGTCGGGCGCGAGCCATGCCGCGGAACCGTGCCGGCGTTTGATGTTGTCGAACTCGTGGCACCAGGCCAGCACGACTCCCCGTGTGCTCGACACTCCCGCACCCTGGCACATGACATCAATCGTGACGCGAACTGTGGTCCACTTACGCCTCATGACATCAATGCCTGTGAACCAGAGCCAACAAAATACCTGGTAGATGCCTCACTCCACACAGACCGCAGACCTTCTAAGCTCTTGGTCGCAGGTTCGATTCCTGCCGGGTGCACCAACCTGTGACGCATATCCGCAGGTCGGACGCCCGCAACCGCCGAGGATCCGATCCTGGGTCGGGGAACTCGCAGGTCAGCGAGTCACAGGGTACGTGCCCGCGGGAGACCTACACAGAACTGTCCGACCGGGTGCTGGCCCGTCGCCGAACCAGTAATCCAAACA